>NZ_PNCW01000018.1:0-93872 GCF_005886985.1 Pseudoalteromonas sp. S3178
GATCTTGTCTGAACTAATACAGATAGATGTTGCTCAATTTCAGCAAAGGCTGCTTTTACTTGTTTTACAGACTCCTCTCTAGCAATTGAATTTTGGATAGTTTCATCTACTTTTTTATAAATAAACACCTCCTGATCTTCATCTAGCCCCATTGTGGGGATACGCTCTTCAAGCTCTTCTTGTAATTGTTTAAATACTTTTTCGTTACTTTGGCGGTTCTCATTTAATAAGCTAATTAGCCCATGAAATTTACTGTGTACTGTGCTTGCAACAGCATTGAGTTTTGCCTGCTGCGACTCGAGCATTTTTTTGGTCATAATTGCACGTAATTGCTGCTCGGTAACACTTACAATAAAACATACATGATCGCGTATACGTCCGTGCTTGTCTGGATCATGATCTGGCATGTTTAAAATAAGCAGGCTGATCAGTTCATAATTAACTAAAATTCGGTGCGAAAACTCATGTAAGCGCCCTTTATTTTTAAGCATTTCAAATAGCTCAACAACAATAGGCGAACATACGCCACTTAGCGCAAAGTGGTTGATTTCATCACCCTGTCTAAATTCAACATTACTTTGTAAATCAAATGACTTGAGGCAATCAATTAGTGCTTTACCAAGCTCTTCTGGTTCGTTAATAAACCCGATGTTTTCAACATAATTAACTATTTCGCCCATTTCACTACTGTTGGCCATCGCATTAAATGCTGTAGAGGTCGCGTCTTCAACTTGCTTTTCAAGACTTTGTTTTTCAATAAGTACTTGGTTTAAATTTTTAAGTTTAGATTTGAGCTCATCGTGGCCAAACGGCTTTACAATATAATCTTCAGCCCCAACAGAGTAGCCTTCCATTCGCTCTTCAACCGTGCCACGTGCCGATACAAACATGACAATAATGTGCGCTGTATTTGGGTTCGCTTTAAGTGCTTTACATACTTCGTAGCCGTTCATTTGCGGCATACTTACATCAAGTAATATTACTTGCGGCATATACCCTTCAACCATAGCTAAACACTCAGGGCCGCTGGTTGCTACTTGCAACTCAAAATCAAGTTCTTCTAAAATTTCTTCAATTATTTCAAGGTTAAACGGCTCGTCATCGACGGCAAGAATTTTAGTTAAGGCCATAATTTATCATCCATTCAAATTCTTAAAAAAGTTACTTGGCTTGCCAAAAATAATTAGTGGTTTTGCTGCTCTAATTGCTCTTCGGCCAAATGTTCATCTAGGTTTATTTCCAGGGGTACTTGTATACATACTGTTGCACCACCGTTTTCGTTATTTTGCGCGGTTATTTCACCTTGATGTAAAGACACAAACTCTCTACACAAGGCAAGGCCTAAACCGGTACCGCCTGCACCACTATTTGTTTTACTACTTTGTGCAAACTTAGTAAAAATATGTTCAAGCTCATCTGCAGGTATGCCAATGCCGTTATCAATCACTTCTATTATGGCAAGCTCATTGCTTGACTCAAGAGTTACTTTAATTTTGCTTTTTGGCTCACTAAATTTTAAGGCGTTACCGAGTACATTTCGTAATAACTGATTTATTTGTTCTTCATCGCACTGTGCAATAACAGGGAGTGGTTGGGTTGTAAAAGCTATTTCAATTTCTTTTTCCATAGCAGTACCCGATACATCATCAATGCTTGTTTTAATGATATTTGCCAAATTATATGGTCGAGGGTTAAAAGGAAATTTACCCACATCGAGTTTTGATAAATCGAGTAAGTTATTTAGCAACGAAAGTAGACGCTCGCCACTACTTTCAATGCGAGATAAATACTTAACGAGTTTTTCTTTGGCAAAATCGCCTGCAGCTAGCTTGCTCAAACCAAAGCGCGAAAAGCTTAATATTGAATGCATTGGTGTGCGTAGCTCATGCGACATATTAGCTAAAAACTCTGACTTACTGAGATTGGCAGCTTCAGCTACGTTTTTAGCATGTTCTAGCTGTGAGGTACGCGCTCTTACTTGCTCTTCAAGTACGTCTTTGGCTTCTAGCAATAAGTCTTCTTTTTGTTTTAGATGAGTTACATTTTTAAAAATTACAGCCAGTGCAATTTCACCGTGGTGATCTATTTCGTTAAAAGAACCTACTAGCGGAATATAACCACCGGTCGTTTTAGATAACCGTAAATCACAGCTAAATTGGCGATTACTATTTAGCGTTGAAATTTTGTCTTTGATACCACAAATAGAGTCGTCATCTAAAAAGGTAAATACAGATTTACCCTCTAGTTCATTAAACGGTAAATTAAAGAGTTTTAAACACGCATCGTTAGCTTCTATTACTTTACCACTGCGTTCAAATAACATGATGGCGTCTGGTGTGTGTTTATAAATAACTTGGAGTAAGCTGTCTTTTTCGATTAGTGCATCTACGGTATCTTGCAGCCTTTCGACAAGCTCTGCATTATGGCGTTTTAGTAACTCTGTTTGCCATAATTTATGGACCGACTGTAATAAAACGCTGTCGTTTAAAGGCTTTATTAGTACATCTTCTACGCCTTGGCGAATAGCTTCTATCATCGAGACTTGATCGGGCCGAGAGGTAAATAATAAACAACGGCAGTGCGGCTGAGTTACTTTTAATTTCGAAAAAATATCTAACCCAGTGCCATCATCTAAAATAAAGTCGCTAATTAATATATCTATATGCTTATCTTTACATATTTCCAGTGCTTGGGCGCTGTTAATGGCGGTATGTGTTTCTATATGCGCACCCACCAAACTGCTTTTCATTTTCTCGAGGCGCTCAGGAATATGATCGACTAATAAAATGGTTGGTAATTTTAAGATATGGTTTGAGCCCAGCTCTAATAGACTCTCTAGTAGCGAGGTGATTTCTTTGTTAGAAAAAAACGGGTAAACCACCGTTGCATTGGGAGCAACATGGTTTAATTGACTAAAGGCAGATAACTGCTCACCGTTTTCTGCTTTTGGTGCAAGCAGCATAAAGCGCTCTTGCGCAACTTCGCTTGCAAGCGGTTTAATAGCATCAACAGGTACACCATGAGCCACTATAACAAGGTCATAGTCAGCTATGCGGGTGTACATTTCTAGCATGCTAAAATGAATTAATTCGACTTCACATCCTATTAATTCTAAAAGCACCTTCACCCTCATGGCGATGACGCTGCTACTATCAACAATTAATATTTTTCGAATCATCAAGCTACACTTAAAAATTAATAAACTTAATATGTTAATAGCGTAGTCTATTTTTATTTAATTGGCATAAGTCCTTGTACTTATTTTGTAAAAAAATATTACCTGAATATGAAACACCTTTAATTAAAGGTGTTTTCCAAAAATAGTAAGGCTATATGGTGTGCCATCCATAATGGCAACATTGGGTAATTCGCCCCATACTTCAAACTCAAAATGCTTAAATAACTTTATGCTTGGCACATTATGGCTAAATATAAACCCAAGTAATACTTTAATATCCAACTGCTTAGCTGTAGTTTGAGCAAACTCCATTAGCTTTTTACCTAAACCTTTACCTTGTGCTTTGCTGGTAATGTAAATACTTACTTCTACTGTACCGTCGTATGCGGGACGCCCATAAAACGACTTATAACTTAGCCAAGCAAGTACTTTTCCATCTTCGCAGTAAACATATATAGGTCGATTTGCAGTATGGCTATTAAACCACTCACGTTTTTGTTCAACGCTTACTTCTTCGGTATCTGCGGTGACCATTCGAGACGCAATTGTTTCGTTATAAATGGCGACTATTTCACTTAAATCATTAATATTTGCAAGGCGAGTTGTCATAGTTACTTGAAGGGTTGATCAATTTTGTTCATATTAGCGTATGTTCCCCCTATCAAACAATCGTAAATGTAGGTGCAAGTTATGCTAAAAAAAATTATTTTAGGGTTAGCTGCGTTATGTATAAATATACCATTGCACGCATACGCATCGTCTGCTGAAAACGAGCAAACATGCCAAGACTTTACCAATGTAAATATACGAAAGCTGCGCTCTGAGGAAACGATTAACTTATGCCAGTTTAAAAATAAGCCTTTGCTTATTGTAAACACAGCCAGTAATTGTGGGTTCACCTCGCAATTTAGAGGGCTTGAGGCACTTTACAAAGAATATAAAGATAAGGGATTGGTAGTGCTCGGTTTTCCGTCTGATGACTTTTTTCAAGAAGAAAATGACGAAAAATTAACAGCAAAAGTATGCTTTATAAATTATGGCGTAACGTTTCCTATGTTTGCCACCAGCGAAGTACGTGGTAGTAATGCTAATGCAATATTTAAACATTTAAATAAGCAAACAAGCTCACCTAATTGGAATTTTTATAAATATTTGGTGTCTGCTGATCGTAAAACAATTACTCGCTTTAACTCTAAAGCTGAACCATCGTCAGCACGCTTAGTTAACGCAATTGAAAAAGCACTATCTAATAACTAAACTGGTACAATTAGTGTAATCTGACTAGACTAGTTTTCATTCGATTAAAAAAACATCACTTTAAATCCAGGAGATTTTAATGACAGTAGCAAGCGCACGACACATACTTGTAGACAGCGAAGCACAATGCTTAGATCTAAAAACACAAATTGAGCAAGGCGAAGATTTTGCTGAATTAGCAAAAGCACATTCTAACTGTCCTTCGGGTCAAGATGGTGGTGCTCTTGGTGAGTTTGGCCCAGGCATGATGGTACCTGAGTTTGATAAAGTAGTATTCTCTGCACCTATCAATCAAGTGCAAGGCCCTGTACAAACACAGTTTGGCTATCATTTGCTTGAAGTTACAAGCCGTTCAGAATAACGTTGTGTTATTGCAATAAACAAAAAGCCGCTTATGCGGCTTTTTTTAGGAGTAATTATGAAGCTTATTGGTACTGATGCCTCACCTTATGCTCGCCGCATAAGAATATGGGCACTTGAAAACAACTGTAATTTAGAATTTGTTACTTTAAATATATTTTCTGAAGAAGGCCGACCTACGCTTGCTAGTAATAACCCTGCACGTAAAGTACCTATTTTGGTTGATGGCGATCTCACGTTAGGCGATTCAAATACAATTTTACGCTACCTTCTTAAAAAAACAGCCCAGCCCGATCTTTCATGGCCGCAAGAGCAATTGCTTACAATCATCAATGCCTGTAACGACTCACTCGTTGAAATGGCAATTTGTAAACGCTCGGGATTTGATACTCAAAGCGATAAATTATTTTTTAATCTGCAAAACGAACGCATTGCTGAAACATTAAGCTATTTAAATACGCATTTAGCTGATGATGAATTTAAAAGCTGTGAATACCTCAACATCAGTTTATACTGCCTGCTTGATTGGATTTGCTTTCGCGAACTGACTGACTTTAGTCAACACAGTGAGCTTGTTGCTTTTTATGAGCAATATAGCAAGCGCCAAGCAGCAATAAATACCAGTCCTAGTCTCTAATTTAAAAAGGTAAACACATGAGCGATATCGAAATAGAATCACAACTAGTTAGCTTTGTAGAAAAAGTACGTGTAAGCGAGCAAGTATGGGCACTAAGCAGCGATGATGGCGGCTTTGTTGTATGTGAGTCAAATCAGTTTGCAGAAACTGACGTATTACTTTTGTGGGAAAGCGAAGAAGCAGCTAAAGCCCAGTGTAAAGACGAATGGGCAGAATATAGCCCGGCCGAAATCAATCTTGATGAGTTTTTAGATGATTGGGTTGAAGATTTAAACGAAGATAGCGCTTTAGTTGGTCTAAATTGGAATGACGACCAAGTATGTGTAGAAATAGAACCTGTAGGTTTAGCACGCGCTTTAAGCGAATAAATTACGCTATAAAACTGATAGCGAACAAAAACACCCTGCCTATTTTTATGCTGGGTGTTTTTGTTTGTAGCTAAATACATAAATTCTAGAATCGATACTCGCATCTTTGTATAGTTTAAGTATAAAATAGAACACGTCATTACTTTCAAGGTATTACGTTGAAAACCCATCTTGGTCGTCGCCCTTTTTCAGCTATGGAACTGCATACACTTTATAATGGATATATATATGGTGATGTTAAAGTTGCACGTGAGCAAGCCAAACACTGGCACTTTTGGCTGCCTTTAATCGCTTATTATAGCGGTGCGTATAGTGACGAAATAGGCTGTTTAACACTTGATGATCTTGTTTTTGAGCAAGGTATTTTATGCTTTAGTTTTCATACCCACGGAAAAATAAAACCACGCTTAGTACCTGTGCATCATGCCTTAGTTGATGCAGGCTTTAATGACTATATTGAATTTATAAAAGCCCATCACCATACTCGCTTAATGTTCGACTTACCTGCCAAAACAGGCCGCTATAGCGAAAAAGTACGTATATGGTTTTCAGGTGAAGGAGAGCGCGCTGGGTATTTGCAAAAATGCGCTATTCCTAATGTAGATCAATTAGGAATGAAAACGGCTGTTAGTAGCCTTCGCCTTAACTTTGAACAACAAATTCGTATCTATGCGCTGCAAGCAGGTTCAAAGGATGCCTTTAATTACTTAATGGGCTTTAACGAATATCAGCACGATAAATTTGACGACATTTCATTATTAAATAATGTGATTCAGCAAATTCGTATTATTAACCCTCACGTGCATTGGACACGTTTTACCCTTCGAGAAAGCCACTGACAAACTTTGTTACTCTTTAGCCTCTTTTTGACTATTCTATCCAAGCTATAATCAATTACTCCATTCTAAAAAGCTGTTAGGATATCCACACTCTAAATAATTAACGCATAAAAAAGCCTATTTAGAGTAGTTTCTAACAACAACAATCTAGGGATTATTATGTTTTTTAAAAGCTTCTTAACGGTGAGCGTTGCTTTAGCAATGAATGCTGCAAACGCTAACGAATTCGTTATTGAAAAACTCGCGAAACCAAGCTCACAGCACGTGTCGTTAACACTCGACCCAAGCCAAGATACATTCACAGGGATGACTGAAATAGCCCTAGAAGTACTAAAACCAACAAAATACATTGAGCTAAATGGCGTCGCTTACGCTGTTAAAATGGCGCAACTACTTGGCGAAGAAAACTGTGATTTAAGTAATGAAATGCTTAAAACCGGTAAAGTTAAATTTAGCTGTAATGAGCAAATTCAGCCGGGTAAATACACACTTAAAGTTGATTTTTCTGCGCCTTACAACCGCCAAAGTGTCGGTTTATATAAAACGTTAGACCAAGGCACACCTTATTTATTTACCCAATTTGAAATGAATGATGCGCGTCGTGCGTTTCCTGTTTTTGATGAGCCAAATTACAAAATTCCATTTCAACTGACAATTACCGCGCCTACATCTCAAAAAGTATATGCCAATACGCCAGAGCTTAAAACAACGGTTAACGGCGATATGACCACCCACTATTTTGATAAAACGCCGCCAATTCCTTCATACCTAGTAGCGATGGCTGTTGGCCCGTTTGAAGAGTTAAACATTGAAGGTATGCCTATTCCTGGTCGAGTTATTACGCCACAAGGTAAAATTCACTTAGCCCAATACGCTAAAGAAAATATGCCAAAAGTACTGGGCGCACTTGAAGCCTACTTTGGTATTCCTTATGTTTACAAAAAGCTAGACTCTGTTGCTGTTCCTGAATTCCCGTTTGGCGCAATGGAAAACTCAGGCCTGGTAACTTATCGTGAAGATATTTTATTAGTTGATTTAGCAGCTGCGACTCGCAGTAAAAAGCAGCGCAACGTGTCTATTATTGCTCACGAACTTGCTCACCAATGGTACGGTAACTTGGTAACCATGAAATGGTGGAACGATTTATGGCTAAATGAAGCGTTTGCAAGCTGGATGGCGGCTAAAATTACTAAGCAGCTTAACCCTGAGTTTGAATCACACCTTGATTTACCACAAAACAACGTAATGGCACTTGATGCTCGCCTAAGTACTAAACCTATTCGTAAGCCTATTAAAACGGATGCCGATATTATGGATGGCTTAGGCTTAGCATATTCTAAAGGTAGCTCAGTGCTTGCAATGGTTGAAAACTGGATTGGCGAAGATGCATTCCAAAAAGGTATTCAGAGCTATTTAAAAGAGTTTTCTTTTAAAAATGCCGAAGCTGCAGATTTATGGGAAGCGTTAGGTAAGGCGTCAAATAAAGATGTAGCAAGTGTTTTAAAATCGTTTATTGAGCAATCGTCTTTCCCACTAGTAAATGTTAAACAGCAAGGTAAAAAGCTTACTGTTTCGCAAAGCCGTTTTGCAAACGCCGGAGTTGATGCCCCTGCACAGCTTTGGAATGTACCTGTAGCTATAAAATATGGCGCCGGCGATAAAGTAAAAACAGCTAATATTTTACTAAATAAACAAAGCCAAACGCTTGATCTAGATTTTGAACCTGAGTGGATTTACCCTGACCAAGGTGCTTTAGGCTACTACCGCTGGGTAATGGATGATGCACAATTTAGCGCACTTATTAAAAAAGCCCCTAGCGTATTAAGTGATCGCGAGCGCCTAGCACTGCTTTCAGCTACTGATGCATTACTTGATGCGGGTGTTATATCTGCAGCAAAATTAATGCAAACGCTTGAAGTATTTGTAAGTGATAGCCACCCTCGCGTAGCTAATACTGCACTGGGTTACTTAGTATCGCAGCAGCGCACCTTTAAAGATGAAAGCAATAAAGATCTATGGCCTGAATTTATTCGTGGTGCTGTAACGCCTGCGGCTAAAAAATATGGCCTAGAAGCGAAAGCCGGTGAAGACGGTGCTATTTCACAGTTAAGAGCAGCTGTTGTGTCTCGTTTAGGTTTTGATGGCGAAGATCAAAATGTAATAAATAAAGCAAAAGAGCAAACACAAGCTTACTTAAAAGATCCGCAAAAAGTAGACCCTTATTTAGCTGGCACCTACTTAACACTTGCCGCTTTTCATGGTGATGAAGCATTACTTGATCAATTCATGACGACGTTTAAAACGACAAAAGATCCGCAAGTACGTACTAATATGCTTGCTGCAATGAGCTTTTTTGGCGAGCCAAAACTTCAAAAAGCAGTATTGGCTTATAGTCTAACGGACGAAGTAACGGCTTCTGATATGCGTACTATTTTGTCAGGTCAAAGTTATACCGATGAGCGCCAAGCGCTATTTATAGATTGGGTATACAGCAATTACGATAAAGTAACTGCAAGCTTGCCACCGTTCTTTATTCCTAACTTACCGTACTTTACAACAGCAAGATGTGATGCACAGAGCTTAGCTAAAACTCAGGCCTTTTTTAACAAAAAAGTAGCTGATGTAGCTGGTTATGCGCGTACATTAAGTAAACTTGAAGAAAGTACTAATGACTGTATTGCGCTTAAAACACGTGAACTTGAATCGGTTAATAGCTTCTTAAAAAGTAAGTAACTCTTAGATTCATTAAACTATAAAAATACAAAAGCCGCTGAATATAAACTCAGCGGCTTTTTAGTAAGTGTCTTAACCAAGTTTTTGCTTAACTAAGCCTTTTATTAACCACCAATGATCATAGTTAATTTAGCTATAAAGTCTTTTGCAGCTTGCTCTGAGTTTATTTTAAACGCCACGCCGTAATGAATTGGCTGAGCACTTTTAAATATACGCGTAGGGAAACGGGTCATTTCACTACTGTGAAAATAACCGGGTGCGCGTACAACCCCATCTATATCACTAAAGTCATCACTAAACACTTCGAATGCTGGGCGAATTACAATTTTACCTTTACCACTTTCGCTGTGAGTGTAAAACGCTTCTTTAGAGTTTACTAACATGTACTCTGCAATGTTCTTAATTTTAAAATTACTTCTGCACTGTAATTTAATGAGTTGCTCTGTAAGCTCGTCTGCGCTGTAGGCCACGTTGTAAATCCTATAATAGTAAGTTGCGCAATACAGTAACGTATACGCACTGCAAAGTCCGAATTTATTTTACATCACACACGAAAGCGAGCTTATCACTGTTATAGCTCATACGAGTAATAGTGGTATCGCAGTAAGTACTTAAATCTAACCACTGAGAAACCTCATTCTTACCTGTAAGTTGACGTTGATACACACGGTTTTTAATTGCATAAGCAATCGTTGCATCATCTTTTAAAATAAAATCTTGTACATTAGCTGGTAACCTTAGTAAATCTTCAACCTGTTTAGTTTGTGCATTAAAGCTCGCTAAAATATGCTGATCATTTTTAGTGTAACTAAATAAAAATTTAGCCATTGAATGATTATAAATTAACGTCCGACCAATATTACTTGCCGCAATATGCCCTTTTGCTGCCTCTACAGAGGTGTATTGCAATGTATGCGGATCACCTAATATAAACATGACTAAATCATTTTGAATACCCCAAGCGTGGTAGCCTACAGGCTCTATCCAATCAAAAATCCGACTTGGGCTTTGCTCGTTATTAAGTGGGTATTGCCATAATTTTTGCTTAGAGTCAGACTCAACTACAATGGCAGATAAACTCTTTTCGTTTGGCATAACTGTTGGGGAATATTCACTTACAGGTGAGTTTGTAAGATTGCTAACTTGTTTTGTCGCTAAGTCGTAGTATGCAATATCTGTTTGGCTTTGCTGTTCAGAGATAACTTCATGAGTAAAGTAAATGCCCGAATTAGTTAAATAAGGTTGGTTGTTATAGCTATTTTTATCGCTTATTAGCTTAACCTGTATTCCATAAGGTGTATTTAAATCTGCTAGTAATATTTGGCTCTTTGGCATGCTAGCCTGCGCCATACTTAGGCTAAGCGCCGTTATTGAAAATAGTCCAAGCAATGGTTTAATAAGTTTCATGCTTTCTCTCGTTTTAATTTTAAGCACCTCATGATAACGTTATTTGCTGGTGGCGTCACTTGAGCAGAGCCAGTAAACTCTTTATAACTAACGTGGTCCTAAAAAAGAGAAAAAAACATGTCAGCTAAACATCCTATCATTGCTATTACAGGTTCTTCTGGTGCGGGTACTACTACTACAACCAATGCAATTAAACACATTTTTCGTAGCCTAAATATAGATGCAGCTTTTGTCGAAGGGGATAGCTTTCACCGTTACACTCGCCCTGAAATGGATAAGAAAATACGCGAAGCCCAACAAGAAAGTAAGCATATTAGCTACTTTGGCCGAGAAGCTAACGACTTTGGCGCACTAGAAACATTATTCAACCAATACGGCGAAACAGGCCAAGGTAAGCTGCGTCGTTACTTACATACTTTTGACGAAGCAGTACCTTATAACCAATTGCCGGGTACGTTTACACCGTGGCAAGATCTTGAATCGAGTACCGATTTAATGTTTTACGAAGGTCTGCATGGTGGTGTAGTTGATCAAGATCATGATGTAGCTAAGCACGTTGATTTACTTATAGGCATGGTACCTATAATTAACCTTGAATGGATCCAAAAGCTGATCCGCGATACTCAAGACCGTGGCCACTCTCGTGAAAAAGTAATGGATTCAATTGTTCGCAGTATGGACGACTACATTAACCATATTACGCCGCAATTTTCACGTACCCATATTAACTTTCAGCGCGTACCAACCGTTGATACATCAAACCCTTTTAGCGCAAAAGATATTCCATCACTCGATGAAAGCTTTGTCGTTATTCGTTTTAGGGGAATTGATGATGTTGATTTTCCGTATTATTTACAAATGATTGAAGGTAGTTTCATGTCGCGAATTAATACACTTGTGGTGCCCGGTGGTAAAATGGGTTTAGCAATGGAGCTGGTTCTTACTCCTCTTATTAAAGATATTATTATTAAAAAGCGTGCCTTAGAAAACTTAGCACCTCTTGATATACCTATTTAACGCCTCTTCTAAGATTGAGCTCTCTCACGTACACTGCTGATTTTTAGTAACAATAAGGGACATTGTGTTGTACTCATTAAAAATTGTAGTGGGTTCTAAAAACCCCGTAAAAATTAACGCGGCTAAACATATTTTTGCAATGTATTTCCCTGATCATGAAATTGATTGCCAAGGTGTTGATGCCCCATCTAATGTGCCAGATCAGCCTATTGGTGAAGAGCAAACACGCATTGGTGCACAAAACAGGGTAGCCTTTTGCAAAGACACCTACAAAGCACACTACTACTGCGCCATGGAAGGCGGTGCAGAGCAATTTAGTTACGGTGCAGCAACCTTTGCCTATGTGGTAATTAATAACGGCTCAGAGCAATCTGTAGGACGCAGTAGCAATTTACCTTTACCTCAAGTTTTGTATAACGCGCTATTAAACGGTGAAGAACTTGGCGATGTGATGGATAAAGCCTTTAATACTCAAAATATTAAGCAAAAAGGCGGCGCTATTGGGCTTCTTACTAATAACCATGCAACCCGTGAAAGTACTTATACTCAAGCACTTACTTTAGCAATGGCGCCTTTTTTACACCCTGCTTTGTATAACAAATGAATTAATTTAGGAAGTTTAATGAAATACAGTTATGTACTGTTTGATGCCGACGAAACATTATTTAGATTTGATATTCTCGCGGGTATGACCCGTATGTTTAAAGCATACGATATACAATTTACTAAAGACGACTACGTACACTATCAAAAAACCAATAAGCAACTATGGGTTGATTACCAAAATGGCACTATTAGTGCCGATTATTTACAAGTAACCCGCTTTAACGAGTGGTCTGAAAAACTAAATGTGCCAGCAAAAGAATTAAATGATGCTTTTTTAGATTCTATGGCGCAAATTTGCGAGCCTTTGCCTGGTGCAGTAGAGCTTTTAAATAAACTAAAACCACATGCTAAATTAGGTATCATAACTAACGGATTTGCCCGCTTGCAGACCGTGCGCTTAGAACACACTGGTTTAAAAGATATGTTTGAGTGGTTGGTTATATCAGAGCTGGTAGGCATAGCAAAACCTAATAAAGCTATTTTTGAGCACACATTTGAGCTTATGGGTAACCCTGATAAAAGCCAGATCTTAATGGTGGGTGATACTGCCTCAAGCGACATACTTGGCGGTAATAATGTTGGTATTGATACCTGTTGGTTGCAACACCCTGGTGAGCAGTTACCTGAAGGGATAACTCCCACTTACACAATAACTACCTTAGATCAATTGCAGTCCATTCTTAAAATTTAGCTAAATTAAAAGCAAAAAAATGACGCTATTAAGCGTCATTTTTTATAACTGTTTGTGAGCGTGTATTTTTAAAATACTAAGTTAGGCAGTCGCTAACTCAAGGCCGGGTGCAGGCATCGTAACAGGCGTTTCAAATGTTGCCCACTCCCATGCTGACTCTGTAGCCATAACTTTGCGAAGTAACTTGTTGTTTAAATCGTGACCCGATTTAAATGCCGTTACTTTACCTAAAAGGTTGTGACCTGTCATAAACATGTCACCAACACAGTCTAGTATTTTATGCTTAACAAACTCATCGCTGTAGCGTAAACCATTAGGGTTTAAAACTTTAAACTCATCAAGTACTACTGCGCTATCCATACTACCACCTAGTGCTAGGTTGTTAGCATGCATGTATTCTATATCTTTCATAAAACCAAAAGTACGTGCGCGGCTAATTTCTTCAGTAAAGCTTTGTGCCGTAATGTCTAAACCAACACGTTGGCGGCTTTCATTAATTGCCGGGTGGTCAAAAGCAATTTCAAAGTCGATATGAAAACCATCATATGGTTCTACTTCGGCCCATTTATCACCTTCTTCAATACGTACTTTTTCTTTAATACGAATAAAGCGTTTCGCGACATTTTGCTCTTCTATGCCGCCTTTTTGTAACAAGTATATAAATGGTAATGCACTACCATCCATAATTGGCACTTCTGAGCTATCTAATTCTACAATTAGATTATCAATACCCATTGCGGCAACCGCTGCAATTAAGTGCTCAGTAGTTGATAAGCGAACGCCATCTTTGTTAATTAAACAGGTACATAGCTGTGTATCACCAACGGCTTCAGGTGTTGTTTCAAATTCAACAACCGGATCAAGGTCCACACGACGAAATACAATCCCAGTATTTGCGCTCGCAGGTCGGAGAGTTATTGTGACCTTCTCACCTTTATGAAGTCCAATTCCTATGGCTTTGACTACTTGTGCAATCGTACGCTGTTTAATCATAGGTTCGCTCACTTTAAAATCAGTTACAGTTAGGCGTCGGAGTGTAACATAAATCCTTTTGCCTTTCAATATTTGTACATATTTCAAACAAAAGTATTATTAAATGTTAATCAGCCTGTTTACGTAAAAAAGCAGGAATATCAAAATAATCACCACCTTCTGATTTATCCGCTTTTTTATTATTTTGCGCTGAAGAGCTAGTTGAACTGCTTGAGCTGGTAGATTCTGTTTGTTCTTTAGTTTCTACTTGCGTGCTAGCAGTGCTTTCTTCAGAGCTTGTACCTTGGCTTGCAAAGCTTGGTACGTACATACTACTTGTTTGGTTTGATGAACCAGTAACATCAGAACCTGATGCCTTTTTAATACCGTTATCAACAATACCAAATTGTGGACGACGATCGCCGCCTAAACCAGTTGCAACAACCGTTACACGTAACTCGTCGCTCATTTCTGGGTCAATAACCGCACCAACAACAACCGTTGCATTTTCAGACGCTAGCGCCTTAACGTGGTTACCAACAATTTCAAATTCTTCAATCGCAATGTCCATACCTGCGGTAATATTAACTAAGATACCTTTAGCACCAGTTAAATCAACGTCTTCTAGTAATGGGCTTGAGATTGCGGCTTCAGCAGCTTCTTGTGCACGATCAGGGCCAGACGCAGAAGCAGTACCCATCATAGCAGTACCCATCGCTGACATTACTGTACGTACGTCGGCGAAATCCACGTTAATTAAACCAGAACGTGTAATCAGCTCGGCAATACCTTGTACTGCGCCAAATAATACGTCATTAGCTTTAGCGAAGGCATCTAGAAGTGTAGTCCCTTTTCCTAAAACTTTAAGCAATTTATTGTTCGGAATTGTAATAAGTGAGTCTACAATTTCTGACAATTCATTAATGCCTTGTTCAGCGGCAGCGGCACGTTTTTTACCTTCAAAATCAAAAGGACGTGTTACTACTGCAACCGTTAAAATACCTAATTCTTTAGCGATTTTAGCAACCACTGGTGCTGCACCAGTACCTGTACCACCGCCCATACCCGCTGCAATAAATACCATATCGGCACCTTCAAGGCTCGCACGAATGGTTTCTGCATCTTCTTCAGCCGATTGACGGCCTACTTCTGGGTTTGCGCCCGCACCTAACCCAGAGGTTATTTGCGTGCCAAGCTGTACCGTTATATCTGCTGCTGAATTACGTAATGCTTGTGCATCCGTATTAGCGGCAATAAAACGTACGCCTTCAATTTGTTGTTTTACCATGTGCTCAACAGCGTTACCGCCGCCACCGCCCACGCCAATTACCTTTATTACGGCTTCTTCGCCGTGCTGTTCCATCATATCAAACATGTTTACTCTCCGACTTGAGTATTAAAACTCGCCTTGGAACCATTTAGTAATGCGGTTCCACCAATTATTGTTATCCTCTGCTTTCGACTTTTGTGCATTCATCGATTGCATAGTGCGCCCGTATTGTAACAAACCAACAGCGGTTGCGTACGAAGGATCATCTACATAGTCTGTCAAACCAACCATCCCGATTGGTTTGCCTATTCTTACTGGCATTTGAAAGATGTCTTCTGCCACTTCCATAGCGCCAGTCATTTTAGCAGTCCCGCCCGTGATAACGAGGCCTGCCGCAATTTGGTCTTCTAAGCCTGAACGACGAATTTCTTCCATCGCTAACTCAAATAATTCTCTAAAACGAGGCTCAACAACCTCAGATAACGTATGACGCGACATTAATCTTGCAGGTCGCCCACCTACGCTTGGTACTTCAATAGTGTCTTCACTACTGGCCATTTGACTATTTGCACATGCGTATTGTACTTTGAGTGACTCTGCATGTGATATAGGTGTACGAAATATTTTTGCAATATCACCCGTCACTTGGTTACCAGCCACTGGAATAACAGCTGAGTGACGCTGAGCACCATTAATATAAATGGTGATATCCATTGTACCACCACCAATATCAAGTACGGCTACACCTAGCTCTTTTTCGTCATCAGTTAAAACTGAGTAACACGACGCCAGTGCCGTAAATATAAGTTGATCTACTTCTAATCCGCAGCGCTGAACACATTTTTCAATGTTTTTAGCCATATCGTTCGAACACGTAATTATGTGTGCTCGTGCTTCCATACGCACGCCGCTCATGCCTAATGGGTTTTTAATCCCTTCTTGCATGTCTATGCTGTACTCTTGCGGTAATGCATGTAGCATTTTTCGCTCTGCAGAAATAGGCACTGAACGCGCAATATGAATGACGTTTTCAATGTCTTCATCTGTCACTTCGGTGTTATTGATTGCAACTACACCGCTTTCATTTTGACACTGAATATGTTTGCCAGAAATCCCCAAGTACACTGAGCTAATTCGACAATCAGCCATTAACTCGGCTTCATCAATAGCTCGGCGAATCGACTCAGACACTAAGTTTAAATCGTTAACGCCGCCTTTATCCATACCATGAGATACTTGGCTGCCCACACCAACAATGCTGAGCTTGTTATCTGCGGTGATTTCACCTACCGTGGCAACCACTTTCGAGGTACCAACGTCTAATCCAATCACGAGGTTTCTTTCTGCTGACTTAGTCATGCCTTACTCTTATTTTGTAATTGTTCTTCTTGCAGTGGCTTAAAGCTCACAGCAAGGCCGGTATCATACCGTAAATCGATTGTATCTACTTGTGCATCTGCACGTTGTTCCATTCGCGGGTAAACATCTATAAAACGTTGTACGCGTTTGGCTTTATCTTTACGCCCTAAATCTAAGCGTATTCCGTTATCTAACCATAACTGCCACGAAAACCGCTCAGAGAGGGCAAGACTTGAAAGCGTCAGGTTATTTACCTTTAGCATTTCATCAAATTGCTTAAACGCAACCCATGCCTCTTCTTCGCTGCCTTCAGGGCCATATAATTGTGGTAAGTCGTGTAACTTATCACTACTTGCTTGAAACGCTTGGCCACTTTGGTTTAGCAATAAGTCACTATTCCAATGGGCTACGGCTTCATGTTCAACAACATATACTTGTATGGTGTCTGGCCATTGTTTTCGTACTGAAACAGTAGCAACCCAAGGTAAATCTTGAACAAGCTGCTGCACATGCTTTACATCTAGTTCAAAAAAACTACTTAAGTCTGCTTTTTTTATTGCTTTTATAATTGCTGTTTCATCAGTGTACTTTGGATGCCCTTGCACAATTAAGTGCTTTATTTGCGCATCTTTGTTCTCTACTAGCCAATCTGATACACCCGTAGTAATTTGCACCAGGCCAATGACTACTACCAGAAAAAAACTCACCCCAAAAATCAGCGACCAATTTAGTTTCAGCTTGATTTGTTGAGCTTTTTCTAAAAGGGGATGCATATTAAAGCGTTTGCTCTAAAATGCGAACAACTAATTGCTCAAAAGTTGCCCCATTTGCTTTTGCTGCCATCGGCACGAGCGATTTTTCAGTCATCCCGGGTACTGTATTTACTTCTAGTAAGTAAAAATTACCTTGCTCATCTTGCATAGCGTCTACTCGGCCCCAGCCACTTGCACCGACTAAATCAAATGCATCAAGCGATATTGTTTGCAAATATTGAGTGTCTTGCGCAGATAAATCTGCTGGGCAATGGTACTGCGTTGTATTTGATTGATACTTAGCTTGGTAATCGTAAAAACCGTTAGGTGTAGTCATTTCAATAACGGGTTGTACTTCATCTCCAAGCACTGTAACGGTAAATTCTCGTCCTGTTATCCACTGCTCTACTAATACCTGATTATCAAACTTAAATGCATTGGCCAATGCTTCTTCTAGCTCTTGTGCGCTACTTGCTTGTGCCATGCCAATGCTTGAGCCTTCATGTGATGGCTTAACCATTACTTTTTTAAACTCATCCATAATGGCTTTAGCATCAAAACCTTTTTTAGCATCCACTACTGCATAAGGTGCTGTACTTAAACCAGCAGATTTAAATAGGTGCTTACAACGAACTTTATCCATAGCCAGTGCAGAGCCAAGCACATTGCTACCTGTGTAAGGTAGATTCATAAACTCAAGCGCACCTTGCACAGTGCCATCTTCACCACCACGGCCATGAAGAGCGATAAAAACACGATCTACATTTAATTCTTTTAAATCCCACAGCGAACGATTTTGAGGGTCGAATGCAATTGCATCTACGCCACTATTTTGTAGCGCGTTTAAAACAGCCTGACCTGATCGTAAAGACACTTCACGTTCTGCTGAGTTTCCACCTAGCAGTACCGCTACTTTACCAAATTGTGTATTTACCTGAGTCATACTTCACCCTGTTTAAGTTTTTCTATCGACATACCCGTAGCAGCTAATGTTTTAACTAGTTGACCTATGTTACCAGCGCCTTGGGTTAATACTAAATCATTGTTTTGTAAGTTTGCTGCTAGCACACCTGCAAGTTCAGCATTGGTAGCTACGTGCAGAGGCTCTTTGCCGCGTTGACGTAAACTACGACACAGACTTTTACTATCTACTCCTACAATGGGGTCTTCTCCGGCGCTATACACATCAAGTAAAAGTAATTGATCAACATCGGCTAATACTTTTACAAAGTCTTCGTATAAGTCACGAGTACGGCTAAATCTATGTGGTTGATAAACCATTACCAAGCGCTTATCTGGCCACCCTTCACGAACAGCCGCTATAGTAGCCGCTACCTCCGACGGGTGATGACCATAATCATCAACAAGCATTACATTACCGCGCTCGTTCTCAAACTCACCGTAATGCTGAAAACGACGGCCAATTCCTTCAAATTTTTGCAGTGCTTCTAAAATCGCATAATTAGCAATATTTTGATCTTTAGCTACAGCAATTGCAGCAGTTGCATTTAATGCATTGTGCTTGCCGGGCATATTAAGCGTGGCAGTTAAGCTATCGCCATTTTTACTTGTTACGGTAAACGTACACGTATTGGCCGATTGACTAAAGTCGCTCATGCGATAATCGGCATCGCGTGCTTCGCCATAAGTAATGACAGGGCGAGCAAAACGTGGGATTAGCTCGCTGGCAACTTCTGAATCAATACACACTACAGCTAAGCCATAAAACGGTAGGTTATGAATAAAATCTACATAGGTGTCTTTCATTTTTTCAAGACTACCACCGTAGGTATCCATGTGATCCTCTTCAATATTAGTGATCACCGACACCATTGGCTGTAGATGTAAAAACGACGCATCACTTTCATCTGCTTCTGCAATTAAAAAGTCGCTTTTACCAACCTTTGCATTACTACCTGCACTATTTAATAAACCACCAATAATAAAGGTAGGATCAAGCCCTGCTTGGGCATAAATACTGGCAATTAAACTCGTTGTTGTTGTTTTGCCATGAGTACCCGCAATAGCAATACCATGGCGAAAACGCATTAACTCGGCAAGCATTTCTGCACGGCGAACTACTGGTATACGCGCCGCTTTTGCAGCTATAATTTCCGGGTTTGTTTCATCTATTGCGCTTGAAACAACCACTACGTTGGCATCTTTTACGTTATTTTCATGATGGCCAATAAATACTTCTGCACCGGCTTTTATCAGACGCTCTGTCATTGCGCTGTGTGCAATATCAGACCCTGTAATACGGTAACCTTCAAAAGCAAGTACTTCTGCAATACCGCCCATACCAGCACCACCAATACCTATAAAGTGTATAGTGTCTATTCGACGCATTGCTGGTCGTGAATATTTTTCTTGTAATGACGTTTCTTTCACTTATTTTCTCTTATTTGTTACTTGCTCACAGTGCGCAGCTACGCTTGCTGTGGCATCTAAAATGGCTTGCTTTTTAGCATTATTAGCCATTTCATCAATTAATTTTGGTTGCGCTAAATAAGGACTCAACAGCGCAACAATAGACTGTTTATTAAATTGCCCTTGTGGCATCAATAAAGCGCCATTAGCCATTACTAAATACTGTGCGTTAGCAGTTTGATGATCGTCAACGGCATGCGGAAATGGTACAAATACGGCCATTTTACCCGCTGCGGCAATTTCGCTTACCGTTAATGCACCCGCTCGGCAAATAACAATGTCGGCCCAGCTATAGGCTGCATCCATATCATCAATAAATTGTGCTACTTTTACTTGCTGCTCAGTAAATTGATGTAGTTTGTAAGCGCCTTGAACGCTCTCTAAGTGCCCTTTACCCGTTTGATGCCACACATTTAAATCACATGTGTTTGCCATAACTTTAAATGCTTCAGGTAAGGTCTGGTTAAGTACTTGAGCACCTAACGATCCACCTACAACGAGTACATTTATAGGGTTTGAAACTTCACGCTTAGGCACATCAGCCACACTTTGGCGAACAGGATTACCTACAAGCTCAGCTTGGCCTTTATCAAAAGCACTTGGAAAAGCAGCAAGTACTTTATTAGCACATTTTGCCAACCATCGATTACTCATTCCAGCAACCGCATTTTGCTCATGAATAACCAGTGGAATACCTAAACTTTTAGCCGCAATACCGGTTGGACCGGTTACATAGCCGCCCATTGCAAGTACTACGTCAGGTTGTTGAGATTTCAATACCTTACGCGCCTGCAATATTGCATTAAGTACCATGAATGGGGCTTTAATAAGACGCTTTAAGCCATTACCGCGTACGCCCTTTACATTAATAAAATCAATCTCAATGTTGTGCTTTGGCACAACCTCGGCTTCCATTCTGTCTGGTGTGCCTATCCAGCTGACTTCCCAGCCTTGGTTTTTTAAATAATCAGCTACAGCAATACCCGGAAATATATGCCCGCCAGTACCGCCAGCTACTACTACTAATTTTTTACTCATCGCTTACCTCCACGTGAGGTGGCTTGCTTGGTGGCCATTTTAGTTTCAAAATCAACACGCAATAAAATACCAGTGGCAATCGTCATCATTAATAAGCTTGAGCCACCATACGAAATAAACGGCAATGTTAACCCTTTTGTGGGTAATATTCCTGCACTTGCACCTACATTAACCATGGTTTGAAACGCAAACCATATGCCAATTGCTAAGGCTAAATAGCCCTCATATTCTTTACCGTTTTTAAGTGCTGTTTGGCCAATTAATAAAGCCCTAAACACCAAAGTACCTAACACCATTAAAATGCTTAGTACGCCTACAAAACCAAGTTCTTCAGCGATAACAGCAAAAATAAAGTCGGTATGAGCCTCTGGTAAGTACTGTAATTTTTGTACGCTATTTCCAAGTCCTTGACCAAACCAATCACCTTGACTGTATGCCATCAATGACTGCACTAACTGATAGCCTTTACCAAATGGATCATCCCAAGGCTCTAAAAAACCAACAACACGTGCCATTCGATATGGCTCTAAAACAATTAAGCCAACAACCAGCGCAACGCCTGTTAAAATTAATGCAAAAAACTGCCAAAGCTTTGCGCCAGCTAAAAATAAAAGGCCTACCGTTGTAACAAACATAACAACCACAGTGCCTAAATCGGGCTGTAATAAAATAAGTAATGCGTATACAGCAAACACTGCTATTGGCTTTGCAAAACCTTTAATATTTTCTTGTACTTCTTCTCGCTTTCGTACCAAATAACCGGCTATATAACTAAAAAAGAATAACTTAGCTAGCTCAGATGCTTGTATATTAAAAGGCCCTACAGGTATCCAACGCGTTGAACCATTTACCTCACGGCCAACTATTAGCACTACAAGTAGCAGCACTAAACCTATTAGCAATAAATAAGGGTTGGCTTTTTTCCACCAACTCATAGGCACTAACGTGGTTATCCAAAATAAACAAAACGACAACGCTAAAAAAATACCGTGTCGAATTGTAAAATGGTAAATATCACCAAACAGCCTATCTGCAGTGGGCATTGAGGCGCTGGTCACCATTACAAAACCCACCCCAATAAGCATTAACATGCAATAAAGTAAAGGCACATCATAAAGCTGTGCTGATGGTTTAGGCGTTAGGGCTTCTTTTAAATCAGCAAAAGTAATCATAATTGCCCTTCCATTACACACTGCACAAAGTCATCGCCACGTTGCATATAATTGTTATACATATCAATGCTGGCACACGCAGGAGCGAGCAAAACAATATCACCACGTTTGCTAAGTACTTGTGCAAGTGCCACAGCTTCTTGCATATTATTTACTAAATGAGATTTACTAGTAAGTGCCGCAAGTTTATTTGCATCTTTACCAAAGCAAACGAGCGCTTTTACATGATTTTTTATATATGGTTTTAGCGCACTTAAATCAGCACCTTTAGCATCGCCTCCAGCTATTACAATCAGGTTTTCGTACTCTGAGGCTAAACTATCTATTGCCGCAATGGTTGCGCCAACATTAGTGGCTTTAGAATCATTAAAGTATTTAACGTCATTTTTATCACATACAAATTGGCAGCGGTGCACTAAACCATGAAATTGGCTAAGTGCTGTTGTGTACTGAGCTTTGGTAATATTAAACGGGCTCAATAACGCCATAACGGACAGGGTATTTAAGTAATTGTGCTTACCTACTACCGCCAGTGTACTAACAGGTAAAAATGCCTCACTCTTTGCTATAAAGTGCAGTTCACTATTATGCTCAGCTAAGTGATAATCACCTTGGTCAGTGCCAAAACTCATTTGCGGCGCTAAAGAGCGGCTAATAGGCTTAGTTTGAATATCATCAGCGTTTATTACTATAAGCTCAGCATTGTTATAAATGCTTAATTTAGAATCGATATAAGCTTGGTAGCTGTCGTAACGATCTAGGTGATCTTCAGATACATTTAATACCGTCGCGCTAATAGGTTTTAAGCTCGAGCTGGTATCAAGCTGAAAACTTGAAAGCTCCAGCACATACACGTCAAAATCATCGCTTAGTAAATCTAATACCGCTGTACCAATATTACCGCCAAGCGCGACTTTATAACCTGCCGCTTTTAGTACTTCATAGGCAAGGGTTACAACGGTTGATTTACCATTAGAGCCCGTTACCGCTACAACCGGTTTAGTATTTATGCGAGCAAATAGCTCAACGTCACCAATAACTTCAACGCCTGACTCAATAGCTTTTGCGATAGCGGGTATTTTTAAGCTTAGCCCTGGGCTAATAATGATCATGTCACTTTTACAAAGTGCTGCACCGTCCAAGTTACCAAAGTGAGTACTTAGCTGTGGCGCATGCTCTTTTAGCCAATCAATCCCGGGGGGATTTTTGCGGCTATCTATAACCTTTGGCGAAAAGCCATGAGATAATAAAAAACGCACAATGCCCAGACCGGTTACACCGAGTCCGAGCACTGTTATTTGTTTGTTTTTTATCTCGTTTAAATACTGCATTTATCGAATCTTTAATGTCGCAAGGCCTGCAAGCACAAGCACAATAGAAATAATCCAAAAGCGCACAATAACGCGTGGCTCAGGCCAACCCTTTAGTTCGTAATGATGATGGATAGGCGCCATTCTAAAAATGCGTTGTCCGCGTAATTTGTATGAGCCTACTTGTAAAATTACCGATAAGGCTTCCATTACAAACACGCCACCCATAATAATAAGTAGTAACTCTTGGCGAACTAAAATAGCAATAATCCCCAGCGCACCACCAAGTGCAAGCGAACCTACATCGCCCATAAATACTTGTGCCGGATAAGTGTTAAACCATAAGAAGCCTAGTCCAGCGCCAACAATAGCGGTACACACCACTACAAGCTCACTAGCAAGTGGTAAATGCGGAATATGTAAGTAAGCCGAAAAGTTAATGTTACCCGTTAAGTAAGCAATTATGGCAAGTGCTGCCGCGACTAAAATAGTAGGTACTATAGCTAAGCCATCTAGGCCATCGGTTAAGTTTACAGCGTTTGAGGTACCGACTAATGCAAAGTAGGTAATTACAATGTAAAACAAGCCTAACTGCGGTAATACATCTTTAAAAAATGGCACAACGAGAGAGGTTTCAGCCGCTTGTGTGCTGGTTGCGTAAAGCGCTGTGGCAACCACTAGAGCAATTACCGATTGCCAAAAATACTTCCATTTAGCAATTAACCCTTTTGGATCTTTACGAATAACCTTACGGTAATCATCTATAAAGCCCACCACACCTAGCGAGCCAATTACAAATAAAGTAGCCCACACATATTTGTTTGATAAATCAGCCCACAGCAAGGTACTTGTAAAAATAGCGCCTAAAATTAATATGCCCCCCATAGTAGGTGTGCCTCTTTTAGACAAATGCGACTCAGGACCATCGTGGCGAACAACTTGGCCTATTTGCATACGTTGTAATGCACGAATCAGCTTTGGGCCAAAATATAACGACATCATTAACGCAGTCAAAATACCTAAAATGGCACGCAGCGTTAAATACGAAAAAACATGAAAACCACTAAAATACTGAGTTAAATACTCTGCCAGCCAAACTAACATGATGATACTCCATTGATGGCATGTTGCTGGCCATTTACTAAATCGGTTACTAATAATTCCATACGAGAACTGCGAGATCCTTTCACTACTATTGTGGTTTTACTATCTACTTTACTAAGACTTAATTGAATTTGTTTGAGCATCT
The DNA here is from genome assembly GCF_005886985.1 of Pseudoalteromonas sp. S3178. Lineage (NCBI taxonomy): Bacteria > Pseudomonadati > Pseudomonadota > Gammaproteobacteria > Alteromonadales > Pseudoalteromonadaceae > Pseudoalteromonas > Pseudoalteromonas sp. S3178. Next base: position 24,646 of record NZ_PNCW01000018.1, read on the forward strand.
CGTCACGATTTGAAAAATGACGATTAGGCTTTTCAAACACATCACTGGCTGACTTGCTAAGCACACCGAGGGTAAATAGCTCATCAATCCCTTGCTCTAATGCATACTCGCCAACCTCTTGATGATACATACGAGCATCTTCACCAAGCTCTCCCATATCACCAAGCGCTAAAATACGGTGCCCTTTAATATCACTAAGCAAATCAATAGCGGCTTTTACCGACTTAACGTTTGCGTTATAGGTATCATCTATTACCGTTAATGTGTCACTGACATTAATTAGATTTACGCGGCCTTTTACATCACCCATTGTGGCAAGCGCATTAGCAATTTCTTCAAGAGATACGTCAAATTCGCTGGTAAGTGCTGCGGCAATTAGTGCGTTACTAATATTATGTTTACCCGGAAGCGCCAAAGTTACAGGTACTTGTTTGTTGTTGGTACACAGGGTAAAGCTTGCTCTGGCGTTTTCGTCTAGGCTAATATTTTCAGCCCAAATATCGAGTTTTTCTGTACTTGATAAGCGCTTAACATTTTTACCTGTTAGTTTATCAAGCCAATATTGGCTAAATTCACTATCGCAATTAACAATGGCAACGCCATCATCTTTTAGGCCATCAAAAATCTCACCCTTTGCTTTAGCAACACCCATTAAGCTGCCAAAACCTTCTAAATGAGCAGCCGCCACATTACATACAACAGCTACATCGGGTTTAGCCATTGCTGTCGTATAAGCAATTTCACCTAAATGGTTTGCTCCAAGCTCTATTACAGCAAAGCGATGCTGTGGCTCTAAACGCAATAAAGTAAGTGGTACACCAATGTCGTTATTAAAATTGCCTTTAGTGGCTAGTACATCACCATGCACAGATAAAATAGCAGCGCACATTTCTTTTACAGTGGTTTTACCCACACTGCCGGTAATAGCAATTGTTTTAGGAGCAACTTGCGCCATTACCGCTGCACCAATATCACCTAACGCAATACGCGTATCGCCAACAACAAATTGTGCAATATCAACAGCTACTTTATGTTGAACAATGACACCAATAGCGCCTTTTTGTTTTGCTTGTTCTATAAATTTATGGCCATCAAAATTAGGGCCTTTAAGTGCTAAAAACACTTCACCTTCGCAAATGCTGCGGGTATCAGTATTTATATTAATCACTTTTTGATTATCACCTTGATAATCGGTTGCTAGCACATTAGCCAGCCAATCAAAATCCATTGGGATCATTGAGTTATCCCTCTTACTGCTTTTTTTAGTTGTTCTTGTACATAACGGCGATCACAAAAGTCTATGCGCGTATCGCCAATTATTTGATAATCTTCATGCCCTTTACCAGCAATTAAAATAACGTCGCCGGCTGCAGCATTATTTATTGCGTAACTAATTGCGGTTGCTCGGTCGGCCTCTAAATGGGCCTTTTCAGGATGCGTTAAACCTGCTGCTACATCTGCAATAATCGCGTCTGGGTTTTCTGAGCGTGGGTTATCGCTAGTAATAATAACCTTATTAGCATTTTGCTCAGCAGCTTGCGCCATTAGAGCGCGCTTGCCTTTATCTCTGTCGCCACCACAGCCAAACACACAGCTTACACCGCCTGGCACATGTTTTTGCAGCGCTTGTAATGCAAGTGCTAACGCCTCAGGTGTATGTGCATAATCAACAACACATGTTGGCTTGTCTGTTTCGCTAAATGCTTGCATACGCCCAGCAACAGGCTGTAAATGCGCACAACCTGCAACAAGTTGCTCCAGCGGATAACCTAAACTAAGTAATGTAGCGAGTGCAGCAGTTAAATTATATAAATTAAATTCGCCAAACAGCGGTGATTTTATCTTAACATCACCCCAACTTGTGATTAATTGCGCCGAAATACCATTGTTAGAATATTCAACGTCAGAAAAATACACAAATTTTGCATTATCAGGGGCTAAATTTTTACGCCCATAACACACTAAGTTATTAAAGCTGTATTTTTCTAGCCACTGCTCTGCTTGCCCATCATCTTGATTGAGCACTACATGTTGTGGTTCAAAATCGCGGAACAGCATTAGCTTTGCATCGCCATAACTTGCCATATCACCATGATAATCTAAGTGATCACGCGATAAATTAGTAAACACCGCCGCTTTAAATTGGCACTGTGCTACACGATGCTGCACTAAACCGTGCGATGAGACTTCCATAGCAATCAGTTTTTTATGCTGTTGGTTTAAATCGCTTAATATATGTTGTAAATCAACAGTCGAAGGCGTGGTATTAATAAGTGGCGTAAGTGTGTCTGGGTGACCATACCCTAGCGTGCCAATAATGGCCGAATCTGTACTACAAAATTGCGCTAAATGAGCAATCATTGCTGTTGTGGTTGATTTGCCGTTAGTGCCCGTTACACCAATCAAATCTAAATTATGACTCGGTTGGGCATAAAAACGACTTGCCAGCTCAGGCAATTTCTTATCAAGCTCTGTTACTAAATAAAGAGGTTCAAAGCTTACATCAAATTCACATAATCTATCTGCAATAATAGCTGTAGCGCCATTCTCAATTGCTTTTTCAATAAACTGTCCGCCATCTAATTGATGACCTTTTATAGCAACGAACACATCTCCGGGTGTAACATCACGGCTATCGAGTCGTAGATGTTTAACTACCTGCGAAGGTGCATCTATCTCGATGTATTTTAAAATCGCCTTTAAATCACGCATCGTTATCTTTACCTTTTACGTACGCAACCTCTTCCTTGTCTGGTGCAACGTTTAATATTCTTAATGCGTTAGAGATGATTTCTGCAAATGCAGGGCCAGCAGTGGCACCTCCATAGTACACATCACCACCAGGCTCGTTAATCATAACTACCACAGCCAAGCGTGGATTACTTGCTGGTGCAACACCTGCAAAATAACCTACGTATTCATCACCATAACCACCAGCAACAGCCTTTTTAGAAGTCCCTGTTTTACCAGCAGCGCGGTATCCATCAACTTTTACATTACGCGCAGTGCCATCTTTTTCAAACACGCTTTCCATCATGTGTACTACGGCTTCTACGTCTTTTTGCTTAAAGATACGCTCGCCTTCAGGTACGCCATCTTGCTTTAAAATAGTAAGTGGGCGATTTACACCACCGGCCCCTAACATGGTATAAAAACGCGCCATTTGTGCGGTACTTACCGAAATAGCATAACCAAACGACAGCGTTGCAATTTCAAAGTCCGACCAACGACGGTTTGGATAAAACAAACCACTGCTTTCACCCACCATGCCAGTGCCAGTATCGCTGCCAAAGCCTACTTTTTGGTATAGCCCTACAAGGTAATCTTTTGGCACTTGTTGCGTTACTTTAGCAACGCCCATGTTTGATGAGTATTTTAGGATTTCGCGAAGAGTCATTTCACCATGGTTTCGGGTGTCTCTAACTAAGCTACCACCTAAACGCATCCAACCTGGGTAGGTATCAATCGTGTCGTCAGCTTTAATTGCGCCGTAGTCTAGCCCAGCCAAAATGGCTAGTGGCTTAACGGTTGAGCCAGGTTCAAACAAATCAGTAATTGCACGGTTACGACGCTTATGCGGCGCTGCGTCGTTTAAGTTATTTGGATTGAATGAAGGGCTGTTCACCATAGCAAGAACTTCACCGGTTTTAACATCAACCACCATGGCCGACCCCGATGTTGCTTTATAGGTGAGTACTGCAGATTTTACTGCTTTATAAGCTATAGCTTGAATACGTTGGTCAATACTTAGTTGAATGCTTTCAGGCTCTACGCGTTCACGTTCATCTAGTACTTCAACTTCACGACCTTGAGCATCTTTACGAATAGTACGGCGCCCTTCTTCGCCTGTAAGTGCATTTTCGTAGAGCTTTTCTATGCCCTCAATGCCTTTACCATCAATGTTTGTAAAGCCAATAATATGGGCTGTTACTTCACCTGCAGGGTAATAACGTTTAGATTCATCAAGTAAATGAATGCCTGGCAAGCGTAGATCGCCAATATAATTTGCAACAGCTGGCGTAACTTGACGCTTTAAATACACAAAGCGGCGGCTAGGATCGTTCAAAAGTCTTGAATTAATCTTTTTAGGGTCAATACGCAGTACATCAGCAAGCTCACGCCAGCGTAAATCATTTTTATAATATAAGCTGGTACGTTTATCTAGTTCAGCTGCGTTTTCAGTGAGCGCTAAGTGATCTTCACCGTCTTTACGTGCTTGTTTAACTACTTTAGCAACAAGTGATTTATGTAGCGCTTTTGGATCTGCATACACACTCACCACAGGTACACTTACAGCAAGCTCTTTACCGTGTCGGTCAAATATCATCCCACGTTGTACATGCAGTTTTTCTACTCGTACAGTACGTTTATCGCTTTCTGAACGCGCTTTATCAGGCTCGATTACTTGTAAATAAGCAGCACGAGACACCAGTGTAACAAACACCATAAACACCACACCACACACCAGCATAAAGCGCCATGTGATTAAGTTTGCTGCTGGTTTTTTGCCTCTACTTGTTCTCATTGTACTATTATTACCTGCTCATCTTGACTGGTAGGTCGTTTCATTTTTAATTGCGATGTAGCCACTTCTTCAATGCGCGCATGCTGCGAATAAAACTCTTCTTCTACAAGTAAATAGCGCCACTCTAAATCAAGTTCATCACGCTCTTGTAGTAGCGTATCTTGCTTAATGAGCTGTCCACGGGCTAAGTGAGTTACCTGTACAACGGCTAAACTTGATGCGAATATCACAACCAACAAGGCCGAGGTTAGCTTGTTAGCTCCTAGGCCTTTTAATATTTCTAAAAATAAATTAGGTTGGCGATAGTTCGCTTTTTTGCTCATCCTAACCTCTGTGCAATCCTAAGTACTGAACTACGTGAACGAGGATTACGCTCTATTTCTGCAGCACTAGGCTTAATAGCTTTACCCACTGCTTTTAACGTCAGGTTTTTATTTATTTGTGCATCGGTTAAAGGCAGACCTCTGGGTAATGCTTCTCCCTTACTCTGTTTTCTAATAAATTGCTTAACAATTCTGTCTTCAAGAGAATGAAACGAAATCACCACTAAACGCCCACCTGGTTTAAGCACTTTAACGGCAGACTGTAGTGCAGTTTGAATCTCTTCAAGTTCACTGTTTATATAAATTCTGATTGCTTGGAAGGTACGTGTCGCTGGGTGCTTAAACTTATCTTTTACCGGTACGGCTTCATCAACTAAATCAGCAAGCTGCTTCGTTGTAGTAATTGGCGTATGTTCTCGAACCTCAAGTACTTTGTGGGCAATACGTTTACCAAACTTTTCTTCGCCGTATGTTTTAATTACATGAGTAATGTCTTCAAGCTCAGCTTCAGCCAGCCACTGCGCTGCACTTCGACCACTTGTTGGGTCCATACGCATATCCAGCGGGCCGTCTTTCATAAAGCTAAAACCACGCTCCGCGTCATCCAGCTGAGGTGACGACACACCAATATCAAGCAAAATGCCATCTACTTTACCTAACAGATCGTTTTGCTCTGCTACGTCGTATAGATTTGAAAAACGGGTGTGTGCAATTGCAAAACGAGAGTCGTCTGCAAATTTTTCAGCTGATTTGATAGCTTGTGGATCTTGATCTATTGCTTGTAGGCGGCCTTCATCGCCAAGGCGTGCTAAAATTTGTCCAGAGTGGCCGCCACGTCCAAAAGTACCATCCATGTATATACCGTCTGGCTTAATTGCAAGGGCATCGATGGTTTCGTCCATAAGTACGGATACGTGTTCAAATTGCGCTGTCATTAGCTGTTGTTTGCCTTTTTTTGTGCCGTTAGAGTGTGAAATTATCTAAATCTTGGTTAGGTTCAAAATCACCAAGCCTTTCAAGCTCAGTGTCTTGCTGCATTTGCTCGTGCCAACGCGCCTCATCCCAAATTTCAAATTTATTCATCAAACCAACTAGCATTACTTTTTTGCCAAGTGATGCATGCGACCGTAGTGACGGCGCTAGCAAAATTCGACCATTTTTATCAAGTTGATACTCTGTGGCGTTACCAAGCAACATACGCTGCATGCGACGAGCGCGAGGATTCATATTAGAGATTTTGGCTAAACGGCTTTCTATTTCAAGCCACTCAGCAAGCGGATACAACCATAAGCACGGCTCATTTAATGCGACGGTACATATAACCGTTCCCTGATCTTCAGATAGCAGAGTGTCTCGGTACTTGGTAGGTACCGCAAAACGTCCTTTATCGTCCAAACTCAGTGAACTCGCGCCACGAAACATGAAAAGCCTACTTTTAAATTGTTTTAATCGACTTTCGATTAACTTGATCCAGTTAGATCCACTAAAAACCACTTTTTACCACAGTGCTCCAGTTTAGGGCTTGACAAGCTATTTTGTCAAGTAAGCTGACCAGCTTTAACAACTCTCAAGGCTAATAAAAATAAGGGCTCAAGCAAAGCGGTTGAATTAAGTGGGAAAAAGTGGATTCAAAAGGTGAAAATTATTTTATAGGTATTTTATAACTTTTTGTTTACACGCTTTGCTTACTGAATAACCAATGAATAATTACAAAAAATTAAGCCTTAATTATGAGTATGTAAAATTTACTTAAAGGAGCAGAAATTGTTACTTCATTCTATTACAAAGCTGATTTAAGCAATTGATGAAAATAAAAATAAAACAATATAATTCAGTTAGTTAAAATTTTTTAAAAGATTGGTTTAATCGTTGCATTAGTAAAGCTACCAGTTAAATTTTTTTATTTTATTTATTAAGGATTGATTATGGCTACTGCAACAAATACTAAAGCGAATACTGAAACAAATATTAAACCTGAAATTAAGCAAACTGAGAGCGAAGCACCATTTACAGATAAAGCAACCTCTGTAGCACATGATGCAGTAGATGCACTTTCTAGCAAAGCATCAGTAGCTGAATCAAGCGTACGCAAAGGCGCTTCAAGCTCAGCGGAAGCACTAAGCGAAAAACAACTTATTGCTCGAGAAAAACTTTCTGAATGTACTACCAAAACACGTGCATTTGCTTCAGAAAACCCACTAGCAACTGCCGGGATCGCATTTGCAGCGGGTATGTTACTTACTTCATTACTACGCCGTAAGTAATTGACAATGAACAGCTCACAAACAGCAGCAGCCCACAAGGAAGAGGCTGTTCAAAACCAAACTACTGACGAGCAAAGCCAAAAGGACGATTGGCAGGATCATATAGCTAAGATCATTGAATATTCTGAGCAACTCAAGGAGGACTATCACACTCAAGGAAAGATCACCCACCAGCTTGCAAAAGCAGAGTGGCGATTGTCGCTTAGATCGATGGCTTTGATCACTATATTTTTAGGATGTTTTGCCAGTGGTTTGGTTTTGTTGTGGGCAGGTTTATTAGGCGCACTTGGCTATGGCATGTACGACTTGTTTGGCTCAGTGTGGTTAAGTATTGCAACAGCTGCCTTGGCGCAGGTCATTTGCCTGGTCTGGCTTTGGAAAAACACAGTATATTTAAGTAATAAAATTGGCTTTAGTAAAACCATTAAAAGCTTGAAGCAACTGTTTAACTTATAAGGAAATTATAATGTTAGTTAACTACTTAATTAAAGCACCAAACGAAAATGTAGACGCCCTTTCTAAGCAAATGGATATGCGAGATGAACTTAAACGCCAGCACCATGCAGCGTTTAAGTATCGTATAAAGCGCTTTGCAGCAACTAAGGTCGGGTTAACCTCAGCATTTATGGCCGGTGTTACCGTACAAGCGGGCAGAAGCGATACGAGCGTGATAAGAAAATACGGTTGGCTTGTAAAGCTTCTTTCATAAATTACTTATTTAATACTGGCTCTGTTATGCGCTTTTAAAAAGTCAATTTGTGGACCTTTTGGCACTATTTGCGTCGGATTAATCATCTCGTGGCTGAAATAGTAATGTCGCTTTATGTGATAAAAATCAGTGGTTTTATCAATGCCTTTAATTTGATATAGCTCACGTAAATATTCTTGCAAAGCAAAATAGCTTTCAATTGTGCGCAAATTACATTTAAAGTGCCCTACATAAACACTGTCAAAACGTATTAAAGTGGTAAATAAACGCCAATCAGCTTCGGTCAATTTACTACCCGTTAAATAACGATTAGTACTTAAAATCTCCTCAACTTTATCCAGCGCAGCAAATAGCGCATCGAATGACTCTTCATAGGCTGCTTGAGTTGTTGCAAACCCCGTTTTATACACGCCATTGTTTATATTTGGATATACGAGTGCGTTTATTTCATCTATTGAATTACGTAGCTCTTTTGGATAATAATCATCAAAATTACCTGTAATCTCATTAAAGGCGCTATTGAACATACGGATAATATCAGCCGACTCGTTACTAACTATTTTATTTTGCTGTTTATCCCAAAGAACCGGAACTGTTACCCGCCCTGTATAGCTGGAATTATTTTTTGTATAAATTTGATGTAAGTATTCACTGTCAAATAAATCATCACCTGTGCTGTGATTGTTTTTATCAAAGCTCCAACCATTGTTTAGCATATCGGGGCTAACAACCGATACAGAAATAATATCCTCAAGCTGTTTTAGTACTCTAAAAATTAGCGCTCTGTGAGCCCATGGACATGCGAGTGATACATATAAATGGTAACGATTTGACTGTGCTTTAAAGCCGCCTTCACCTGTTGCGCCTGCATTACCATCACTAGTTACCCAGTTACGAAGTTGCGCATCTTCACGTTTAAACTTTCCGTTATTTGAATCGGTGTCGTACCACTTATCTTGCCACTGGCCATCGACTAATAAACCCATAGGTTGCTCCCTAAATTTTGCCAAATTCGCCATTTTGAAAATCACGAACAGCTTGTTTAATTTCATCTTGCGTGGTCATTACAAAGGGCCCCATATGCGCTATCGGCTGATTTAATGGCTGCCCAGCAAGTATTAATACACCAGCGCCCTCTTCTGATTTTAGGCTTATATCGCTATTGGGCTCTAAAATAATCAGCTTTCCTGTAGTAAAACTTTGCCCATCACTCGTGCTTATTGAACCACTGTGCACATAAATCATCACTTTTTGTTGTGCTAATGGTGCTAACTGAATACTTTTTTCAGTGGGTATATGTACATCAGCTAACGCAGCACTGGCCGATAAGCTTTGTAAACCGGCCTTTAATAATTGATCTGCAAATTGCCAATTTCCTGCAAGCGCTTTTAGAGTAACACCTTGATCATTTGTAAAGCTTGGCACAGGGTTTTTAGTGGTGTCTTGATAGCGGGGTTCACGCATTTTTTCATCGCTTGGCATGTTGATCCATATTTGAAACCCATGCAAACCATCAATCTCATCGGCTAAAGGCATTTCACTGTGCATTACACCTTTACCTGTACTCATCCATTGAACATCACCGGCTCTTATGGCTTCTTTATTACCCATTTGATCTTGGTGTTCAAACCCACCTTTTAAAATATAGGTGAATGTTTCAATACCTCTATGCGGGTGCGCAGGAAATCCGCCCATGTAATCGCTTTTATCATCAGATTTAAGTTCATCAATCATTAAAAAAGGATCTAAATATTTGCCATCAAATCCTGGTATTCGACGAATATTTACACCGTCTCCATCTTGAGTTGCGTAAGCGGTCAATACTTTAGATATTTTCATTTTAAGTCCACGATAAACACTATTAGGATGGGTTTATTAAAGCATTCAATAAACAAAACAACTATGTCTTTAAATAGAGTAGAACATTCTATTTTTTAGAATTAAAACCAAATAACTTGCTGATATATATATTAGGTACAAATAATTACCCGCTTTAAAAACACCTACTTAGTTATTAAGCACCTATATTTTAACGATTATTTAATACAACCCTATATTTTGTATGGTTATTTTTAGCTTTTGTGTCTACAATCATTTTTTAGGAAATTGAGTTTAAGGAAAACCTATTTTTACTTCATCGCTTAAAAGCCAGCTTTACAGGTTACTAATCTTACTTAGTATCCCCGGGGCAGCTGTCACTGTGTTTACGCTTTGGTTTGAGCGTGATGCTGCCATTGAAAAAAGTGAAGAAAGAATAGTTAGCATAGCTAAGCAATTAACCCTGCATCAAAAAAATATGGTAGACGATGTTAAACGTCTAACCGTATTTTTAGCAGACAAAGCCGCAACTAACGAAAAGTTACCAACAACTTGCCCCGATTACTTTTTTGAAATTAAAGCCCTTTATAGCAATATTGCAAATATAGGCATTGTTAACGCCGAAGGTGAGCTGCAATGTGTAACAAATGGCCGCAGTAATAACATTAATATTAGTGATAGAGCGTATTTTCAAAATGCGATTAGTAATAGAGACTTTTCTGTTGGGTATTTTCAATACGATAGAAGTATTCAAGCTCAAAGTGTTAACTTTGCATACCCGATAATTGATACTGATAATAACTTAAAAGGAACTTTAGTTACTGTAATTGCTTTGAACTGGTGGAATATTGCATTAAATGAAGCTGAGTTACCTGATAACGCTAAAGCCGTTATTGCCGACCCTAATGGATTAATCCTTGCTAATTATCCAAGCCGCCCTGATAAGTTAGGTAAAAAAATAACAGACACAGACCTACTCCACGATAAGAGCTCTTTAACTGTGTTTAAAAATACTGATGGAGAAAACCAGATTTTTCATCGCTCTGTTATTTATAACGACGCGCATCATAATAATTTAGATATATATATAGCGGTATCTGTAGAAGATTTTATAAATGAGGTTAATGCTAGCTTTTTAAAAACCATATTTGCTTTTTTAACAGCGATTGCCTTACTTGTACTACTTGCAAGGCGTCTTATTAAAGCCAGTATATTTAACCCCATTGCCAATTTATCAAATGCAACCGATGAACTAGCTCATGGCACAATGCCAAAATACATTAAAAAGCCAAATAGCCCTGAACTACGCGCTCTTTATAACCGTTTTGAAGTAATGGCCCAAACGCGCCTCTCAGCAGAAGCTAAATTAAAAAATAAACATAACGAATTAATGAGTTTATTAAACGCTCTACCCGACACCTATATGCGTATAAATGCACTGGGAGATGTTCTTTATATTGGTGGGCACATTAGCTCACTGCTTACGGTAAATACTAAAACGTCGTTAAATTTGGTTAATGTATTACCAAAAGAAAATGCGCAATTATTGCTATCACACTTAAATAATGTAGATAGCTCACAAGCAATTGAATTTAAATTAAGGGTGAGTACCACCGAGCACTTTTTTGAAGCTCGTATAAATACTCTTGAAAGTAATAATGAATTTATAGTGGTTTTAAGAGATATTAGCCAAAAAAGAATTAACGAAAAAGCGCTTCATTTAGCCTCTCTAGTGTATAGCAATAGTAGTGAAGGCATGGCTATAACCGACCCTAACGGCGTTATTTATGATGTTAACCCTGCATTTTGTAAAACCACTCAATACAGCAAAGAAGAAGTAATAGGCAAAACTAGCCATATTTTATCATCGGGTAAGCACCCAAAAGAGTTTTATCAACAAATGTGGGCAGAACTTAGAAGTACGGGTCGTTGGCAAGGCGAAATAATAAACCGTAAAAAGAACGGTGATATTTATACTGAGTGGCTAAAAATAGATACTGTTTACGACGATAAAAAAATCCCCACTCGTCGGGTCGCTATTTTTACTGACATTACAGATAAAAAACAAGCAGATGAAACTATTTGGCGACAAACTCATTTTGATCACCTAACTGACTTGCCTAATAGATTAGAGCTAAAAGAGCGTTTAAACCAGCGCTTTAACGCTATTCAAAATGAAGATAATAACCTCGTTGTTATGCTGCTAGATATAGATCGCTTTAAAGATATTAACGACACGCTGGGCCATCACTATGGTGATAACCTGCTTAAATTGGTTTCTCAACGTATTGTGCACTCAGCCAAAAATGCCGAGTTTGTAGCTCGTATAGGTGGAGATGAATTTGTAATTGTTTTTAATCACATAAAAAGCATTCGCCATATAAACCAAATAGCCAGCAATATATTACAAAGCCTTTCATCAGGCCTTATGCTTGAAAACGAAGAAATATTTATTAGTGCAAGTATGGGAATAGCGTGTGCCCCTAGCGACGGGCAAAGCACCGAGCAGCTTTTAAAAGCCGCTGACCAAGCTATGTATAAAGCTAAAAGCAATGGTCGTAATGGGTTTGAGTTTTTCTCTGCCGATATGCGTATTCGTGCACAAGCCCGTATGCAATTATTAAAAGATTTACGAAGCGCAATAGAGCTTCATCAGTTTGAGTTATTTTATCAACCTATCGTTGCCCTAAATGATTTACATATACACAAAGCCGAAGGGTTAATACGCTGGCATCATCCTGTAAATGGTTTGGTATCTCCTGATTCTTTTATTCCATTAGCTGAAGAAACAAGGCAAATAAATGTATTAGGCCAGTTTGTATTTGCTCAGGCTATACAAACACTAACAGAGATAAAAGCAGCAAGCGGTCAACAATTTCAAATTAGCGTTAACGTATCTCCAGTACAACTATCTACTGCCGACAGTGGAATAGATGATTGGTGCGATATGTTAGCTGCAGCAAAACTACCTGCATCGTCTATTGTTGCAGAAATTACCGAAGGCTTAATGGTCAACCCTGAAGCGCTTACACAGAGCCGTTTAAAAAGGTTGGTTCAATCGGGTATGGAACTCGCTCTTGATGACTTTGGCACAGGCTATTCATCGCTTGCATATCTTCAAGAAATGGACACAGATTACTTAAAAATAGATAAACGCTTTGTAGATAACATTAAAGCAGACAGCCAAGAGCTGGCTTTATGCGAAGCAATTATCGTAATGGCGCATCAGCTTGGCCTTAAAGTAATTGCAGAAGGAATTGAAACACCTCTACAAATGGAGCTTTTATTAAAAGCGGGTTGTGACTACGGACAAGGTTATTTATTTGCTAAACCTATGCCTAAAAAAGAGTTTATGACACTGCTGAGCAGCAATAAAGTTGTTATTTCTAATAATAAATGAGCTATTACGCAATAAAAATGTGCGGTGTGCGGTCAAGTTATTCAATCGATAAAAGTAGTAACAGGATTTGAATATGGCAAAAGCAACACTAGAGCAATGGAGAATGTTTAAAGCCGTTGTTGAACACGGTGGATTTGCAGGAGCAAGTGCAGCCGTGCATAAAAGCCAATCAACGGTGCATCATGCAGTACAAAAGCTAGAGGCTGCACTGCAAATAAAGCTACTTGAAGTTAAAGGCCGAAAAGCATTTTTAACCGACAGCGGTAAACTTATTTTACGCCGTGCAGAGTTTTTAATAGAAGAAGCCAATAAAATAGAGTCGGTTGCCAGCACGTTAAGCGAAGGCGTAGAAAGCACATTAAAAATAGCGGTTGACGAAGTATTCCCTAATTCCACTTTATACCAGGCATTGGCTAAAACCAGCGAGCTATATCCTCTTTTAAAAATAGAGTTAGTACAAAGTGTATTAACGGGGGCTAATGAGCTTTTAAGCAACGGTGTTGTTGATTTAGCTATTTCGTCGATTCCTATATATGGCATTAGCTGTAGTATGCTGTGCGATGTAGAGTTTATTGCCGTTGCCCATAAAGATCATCCATTGCATCAGCAAACAGAGCAGCTTAATTTTCGCGATTTAAAACTCCACCGGCAGATAGTAGTGCGCGACTCTGCAACACAAACCAGCCATAACGAAGGCTGGCTAGGTGCAGATATGCGATGGACTGTGAGTCACTTACAAAACTCTATTGATATGGTAAGCAAAAACTTAGGCTATGCGTGGCTGCCAAAATCTCAAATAAGCTCTTTAATCGAAAACCAGACCTTAATAGCACTTAACTTAGAGCAAGGTACTACTCGCGCTTTAAACCTATATTTAATGTGCAACGATACAGATAGACTCGGGCCAGCAGCGCAAGAATTTAAAGAACAGATCATTGCACTTACCACCTAAACTTTGGTTAATTAACCAGTTTAATTAAAGACATTACTCGTTTTCTACATCGAGGTGATCTGCTACGTAGGCACCTCTTTTACCACGTTTTTTAGGCGGACCTATTGTACTGTCTTTACCTGTTTGTTGCTCTGTTGCAGCATTAATTACAGCGCCTAAAGTGATTATGTACGCACTGATATACAACCACATTAGCATGATCACGACACCACCAAGCGATCCATACGTTTCGTTATAACTAGAAAAACGTGATACATAAAACGAAAAACCAATAGAGGCTAATATCCATAATATAGTAGCAATAGACGATCCTAGCGTGATCCATCGCCATTTAGCGGGTTTACGGTGCGGCGCATAACGATACAAAAGAACTAATGCAAAGTTAAAAGTAAACGCAAGTAGTGGCCACGATATAAGCTTAATAAGTAAATCTATACTTTCTTTTAATCCCACTAAATTAAGTACTATAGGTAAAATACCAATAATAAGTAGCGCAAAAATGGCGACCACAATAGCGCCTACAGAAAATAAAAAACGCACTATTTGCGCCTGAAAAAATGATCGCTTCTCGTATTCTCTATAACTAATATTACACGCTGTAATAAGCGCCTGACTGCCCTTTGAGCTACTCCAAATAGTGAGAATTAAAGTACCTATTGCACTTAAGCTGAGGCTTGCATTAGATGTTTGGGCAAGGCTTGATACCTGCGATAAAATAAGGTCACTAGTACTTTGTGGAAGTAAGGTAACAATTTTACTTAAATGCTCACTAATATCTGTGGGCGATGAAAAATAAGCATACACCGACACTGTTGCCGCAATAGCCGGAAAAATAGCAAGTAAGGCATAAAACGCCACACCAGCGGCCACTATTGATAAGTTATCTTCACTCATTTGCTTAAAAATACGCTTCGCTATATCCCACCATCCTCGCATTGGAATATGAACTGGTTGCTCTGCCTGCTGCCCACGTTTTGATTTATTCATACTAAAATCCTTAATTTTTATAACTTATACACAGCAATATGTTTGCCAATACTTAAACATCAGCAGATACATGGTCTGATAATTAATTTGGTACTAAACTTGCTCTGTTAGTTAATAGTAATCAATATTCGAGGAAGGTACGCATGCTCAGTCAGTTTAACCTGCTAACAAGCCTAAATAACGAAGCTGCAAATACATTAGCCACTAAAACAAATATATTTAGCTGGCAGTATTTTTACGATCAGAGCGTGCAATTACTACATACTACAGCGCAAATATTGCCCACTCTTTTATTAGGTTTCATATTGCTCGCAGTAAGTTATTTTATTGCCTCACCACTTTCTAAAATTCTCATAAAACCCATTGATTACATGACCGATAGCAAATTAGTTCACTTAGTTGTTAGGCGCGGAATAAGTATTTTAATCTTATTATTAGGCGTGTATTTATTTTTACGACTTGCAGGGCTAACTGAGTTTGCGGTTGCCATAATGAGTGGCACCGGACTTATTGGTTTAATATTGGGTTTTGCTTTTAGAGATATAGCTGAAAATTTTATAGCGAGTTTATTATTAAGCGTACAACGCCCTTTTAAAATAGATGACGTAATTGAAGTTGATGGACGTTTAGGGGTTGTTAAAAAAGTAACGGCAAGAGCTACAACGCTTGTTGATTACGATGGAAACCATATACAAATCCCTAATGCGACAGTTTACAAAAATATTATTAAAAACCTGACGGCTAACCCAAAAATGCGTGGTAAGGTCGAAATAGGTATTGGTTATGATAACGATATTCGCAGCGCCCAAACTCTCGCACTTAAAATTATCACTCAGCAAGGTGCTGTACTTAGCGACCCACCAGCTCAAGTACTTATTAAAAACTTAGGGGCTTCTACTATTAATTTCAACCTATTTTTTTGGGTTAATAGTGAGCAACATAGTCCATTAAAAGTGGCCTCTCAGCTAATGCGTGAGCTAGTAAATGAGTTCACAAAACAAAATATCAGCATGCCTGATGATGCACGAGAGAGAATTTTATTAAATGGCGCTTCACCAAGTAACGACGTTGATAAAAACCTTACCCAGCCGCTACCCGCGCAAAGAAATAACAGTGAAACCTTAGAACAAAGTGAAACACTTGACGATGTAAGTAGCGATACAGATGAAATACGTGAGCAAGCAGAACACTCCAGAGATCCAGAGCAAGGTAAAAACATTATTTAAGCCAGACTATGTATACTTTTAAGGTTTAAAAACCTCGACCCTCAAGGCTATTTAATCGCGGCGCTGCCATTACTGCCTAACGGTACTGGTAGCGGCGAATGTTCAACCCCAAACGCTCCCTCTTACAACGAATGTCATTTGTATATAAATAGTAAATAAAAGCATAAAAACACCACACGTTAGATTTTTAATGCATTTATTTTAATTTACACTTCCAATTTAAATAATATAGCCAAACACCTAATAACTTTTGTTATATCCATAGTAAAAGTTATAACAACACCTAACCCCTTGATAATAATTAATAAAACTCTCCCACACACTTCAAAAACGTGCTTAGTACAAACATAACCCATAGATAATTATGCAAAAAGTTATATTAATAAAAAACATCTAAAACCCTAATAAAACCAACAGCATCAATAACTTATTAACACTATATTGCTTGGCATTATTAATGCAATAACAATAATCTAACAACATTAGAGCTTAACTATGCACTTACATAATAAAACTCGCCAAGAAAAAGATTTACTCGCTAATACCGACACCCCTGCTGATGCTTTAGATGGGATGCAAATACAACATGCTATCAATAAACCCGAAATGCAATTTGCTGCCCTCGAACCGTGCCCAAAATAGCTCATAAAGAAGAGCTATTGAGCGAAATCACCTATTAAAAATCAACAATATTAAAAACTTAAACAACCCAAAAATTAAATAACTCCCATTAATAATTGGAAATAAAAATGACTAATACAACAAGTATGAAAAATAATGAGCCTAAAAAAATGTCGCTCTGGCTAAAAATACTTATAGGTATGATAGCGGGTATTTTTGCTGGCATGCTTTTAGGCAGTAATGCTGAATATATAAAACCCATTGGCCAGTTATTTATTAGTGCGATTAAAATGTTAATTGTACCGCTTATATTTTGCTCACTAATTGTGGGCGTTACCTCAATGAAAGACACCACAAAAATGGGCCGTATTGGTATTAAATCAATCGTATTTTATTTAGCAACAACCGCTGTTGCTATTTCAATTGGCCTAGGCCTCGGTATCTTTTTTGAGCCAGGTGCAGGCTTAAATATGGTTGCCACAACAGTTGCCGATGCTAAACCAAGTACTAGCTTAATGAATACTATTGTAGGCCTGGTACCAAAAAATCCAGTGGGATCGTTAGCATCAGGTAATATTTTACAAATTATTGTATTTGCACTGAGCTTAGGTATTGCTTTAAACCTCATTGGTGAAAAAGGCGAACCAGCAGCCAAAGTATTTGAAAGCCTAGCAGACGCTATGTACAAACTAACAGAGCTGGTAATGCGACTTGCGCCATATGGTGTATTTGCATTAATGGCATGGGTATCAGGTAAGTATGGATTAGACGTACTATTACCACTTATTAAAGTGATTGGTTTAGTTTACCTAGGCTGCATAATTCACATTTTAGTCTTGGGTGGTGGCTTTGTTGGCTTGCTAGGCAAGCTTAACCCACAGCGTTTTTATAAAGGGATTATTGAAGCGCAAGTTATTGCTTTTACAACCACAAGTAGCTCAGGAACCTTACCTGCAAGTATAAAATGCGCCACCCAAAACCTAGGTGTATCTCGCACTGTTTCAAGCTTTGTTTTACCCGTAGGCGCAACAATCAACATGGATGGCACCGCGCTATATCAAGGTGTATTAGCATTATTTATTGCTCAAGCCTTTGGTGTTGATCTTTCTACTACCGATTACCTCACAATTATTGCTACAGCCACACTTGCTTCTGTAGGTACAGCCGGTGTACCTGGCGCAGGCTTAATTATGTTGTCATTGGTATTAACCACTGTTGGTTTACCCCTTGAAGGTATTGCAATTGTTGCAGGTATTGACCGTATTTTAGATATGGCACGCACCACAATTAATGTAACGGGTGATTTAATGGTGACTTTATTAATTGGTAAAAGCGAAGGTGAGCTTGATATCGCTGTTTACAACAAAGAAAGCAATGCTCCACAAACAGCTAAACAATAAACCCTGTTTAATTACCAATTTTATAGAGAATAAAAATGACGACTAAATTTATATATTTACCAATTGCATTAAGCGTAATGGCGCTAGTTAAACCAGCTCATGCAGATGTAACTATTGAAGGTTTAAATGGCTTAGAAGCAGTTAAATTATTTGGTGATATGCGTATGCGCTTTGAGCGCACTGATGGCGATACAATCGATACAACTAGCCGCGCCAGATTACGTGCTCGTTTTGGTATTAAATATGCGGCAACAGAAAACTGGTCTGCGCAAATGCGATTTAGAACCACCTCTAGCCAACACG
This sequence comes from Pseudoalteromonas sp. S3178, assembly GCF_005886985.1. Taxonomy (NCBI): domain Bacteria; kingdom Pseudomonadati; phylum Pseudomonadota; class Gammaproteobacteria; order Alteromonadales; family Pseudoalteromonadaceae; genus Pseudoalteromonas; species Pseudoalteromonas sp. S3178. The sequence continues at coordinate 43,174 of NZ_PNCW01000018.1, forward strand.
ATTCAACGCATCAAACCTTTGGCATAACAAATACAACCGACAACGACGACTTTGGCTTAGACAGAGCCTTTATGAAGTACACGGGCATTAATAATACTCGTGTATATATTGGTAAAGCTGCCGCAGTTTATATGCATTCATCTGAATTACTATTTCGTGATGATATTGCCCTTGAAGGTGTGCAAGCTAATTGGACAAACAACACATTTAGCGTAAACGCAGGGCATATAATTCTTGAAGAAAACGTAGATAATGGCGAAGGTAAACGCGATGCAAGCTGGCAGCAACTGCAAGGTGTTTATGCAGCGCACTTTAATGATATAAAATTTAAAGCGGGTATTGGTGGTATTTTTGTAAGTGCCTCAGACACCGCTTACGCAAGTGCTGAGTCAGGGCTTGATGACGACCAAGCTGGTAATGTGATGACTTACAATGCCGATTTAAGAATGGGGCCATTTCGTTTAGCTGCCGACTACTATACAAGTGAAGCACAAAGTGACAATACCGCTTACACTGTACACGCCCGCTATCAAATCAATAAAGAGTTTGGTGTGCGCTTTTATATATTACACACAGAAGCTTATGCATTACCTATGAATGGCGCGTTTACACAAACTAATACACCGGGTTCGTATACTAATATTAAAGGCACGCGTGTTCAGCTTGATTATAAAATAGCTGATAACTTAAATGCCGATTTAAGATGGTACAGCGTAGATAACCTTAATAAAGACATTGCGACCAACAACGAAGGCCGCGACAGGCTACAAGTAAATTTGAATATGAAATTTTAATATATTTTTAACAAAGCGATTTAATTTTTTAATTTAAATCGCTTTTATTTCAATAAAAATTAATCTATTAATTTTTTAAAACCATTAAAAAATCACTATAAACATGTCCAATTAATCACTCAGCTAGCTATTTTATCTACTAATAAATATCCACTTCATAAATTTATTTAATAACAGCAAAAAAATATCTATAAGTACCTAATTTCTATAAAATGAAAATAGGGATTATAGTCCACCTGCATAAATATTTAGTCTATTAAAACTAGGGAAGAGGTTTAACTAATTGGTTTCACTTTTTAAAACACATTACTTTGCATTTACCATACTACTTATTACTTTTTTAGGTTGTAGTGTATCGATATGCCACGCTGAAGATTACCTACAACCCGCTGCAGAGCCGCAAACTAAGCAAATAGTTATTGGTGGCGACTACAACTACCCGCCCTATGAGTTTATTGATAGCAAAGGGAAGTATACCGGTTACAATGTTGAGTTGAGCCGTGAAATTGCTGCCGTAATGGGCTTAAATATCAAAATAAAATTGGATACTTGGGAAAATACCCGCGCTTTATTTGATCAAGGTGAAATAGATATTTTACAAGGGATGGCTGCCACACCAGAGCGCACCGATCTTTATAACTTTAGCCCTCACACCTATGTAAATCACTCTATATTTGCACGAGACGATAGCCCTAAAATAACTAACTACACAGAGCTTGAAGGCTATCGCGTTATTGTACAAGCCAACGGCTCAGCGTTTGATATGCTAAACGAAGCTAAATTAAATATTCTATTAATTCCGGTTGAAACCCATGCCGATGCACTGCGTTTGCTCGCTTCAGGTAGATACGACTTTGCAGTGGTATCTAACTTACCGGGTTTATATTTAAGCCAAAAGTTAGGGCTTTCAAACATTAAAGCGATCTCTAGCCTAGAACGAAACCGCTTATATGGCTATGCAACCAAAACAGCCGATAAAGCCCTGCTCTCGCAATTTACCCAAGGCTTAGCTATTTTAAAAAATACCGGCCGACAGCAAGAAATATACGATAAATGGTTTGGCCCGTTAGAGGTCTCTATTTGGTCAAAAGCTGGCATAGCGGCGGGTTTATTTGTAGTCGTGCTGTTATTTATAAGTACCGTTGTACTTATTTGGAATAAAGCACTGCGTAAAAAAGTAGAAAGCCGTACCAAAGAGCTTCAAGCACAACAACTACAACTGCTTCATGCAGATAAAATGGCATCTTTAGGTGTACTTGTTTCTGGCGTTGCGCATGAAATAAATAACCCCTGCAGTATATTAACGCTTAACTTTCCGTTTGTTAAAGAAGCTTTTGAACAAGCCATAGAAATCCTCGATGAGCATCAAGTAGAACATGGCGACTTTTTAATCGCAGGTGTTAGCTATAACCGCCTTAAAAATATGCTCCCAGAAACACTCGACGACATGCATGTTGCAAGCAATAAAGTTAAAGGCATTGTTGAGGATTTAAAGAGTTTTGCTGTAAAAGGCGAAACCGCCCATCAAAAAAATGAACGCCTTGATTTAAACGAATTAACAAAGCGATCTTTGCGTCTTGTTAATAATCAACTTAAAAACTCAACCAGCAATGTAGAAGTTAACCTTGCTAATAAGCTACCTACATTTTATGGCTCGGGAAGTAGAATAGAGCAAGTGATTGTTAACCTAATTTTAAATGCCTGCCAAGCACTTGAAAATAAAAGCCAAAAAATCACCATTACCACTTATTTTCATTCCAAATACGACAGTGTAGTGCTTACAGTAGAAGATCAGGGTATTGGGATTAACGCCAAAGACTTAAGAAAGTTAACCGACCCATTTTATACAACTAAACGCCAATCTGGTGGAACAGGCTTAGGGCTCTCTGTATCTGCTGGGATCGTACGTGATCATCAGGGGCAAATAACCTTTAAATCAACTCTTGGCGAAGGCACAAAAGCAAAACTCTCACTACCACTAATACAAAAAGAGAATGAGTTATGAACACAAACTTATATCCCGGGTTTCAAGTTTTAATTTGTGACGATGACACAAGCTTTTTGCGCAGCATTTCTTTTGCTATTGAGCGTTATTGTGGCATTAATAATGTTGTTCAATGTAGCGATAGCACAGATGTACTGAGCCATTTAGCATCGGGCAATATACGTGTTGTATTGCTTGATTTAAACATGCCACATATAAGCGGCGATGAACTACTTCCAAAAATAATAGAGCTATACCCGTATATTTCTGTAGTAATTATTAGCGGTATTAACCAGGTTGAGTCGGCGGTGCAATGCATTAAGCTTGGCGCATACGACTACCACGTGAAAACTGAAGAGCCAGAAAGACTTAGCAACAGCATAATGCAGGTTATTCGCTACCAAGAGCTAAATTTAGAAAACCAAGCTATGCGCGGTTATATGCTTGAGAATCAAAGCGCCTTGCACCCTGCTTTTGCTAAAATTATTAGTGTTAATCATCAGATGCATTCGGCATTTAATTACATAGAATCTATTTCAAATAGCCAACAGCCTATTTTAATTACAGGCGAAAGCGGAGTCGGCAAAGAACTCATAGCCAGAGCCATACATGAAACGAGCAGTTGTAGTGGCGAACTCGTGTGTGTAAATGTAGCAGGCCTTGATGACAACTTATTTTCAGATACATTATTTGGACATAAAAAAGGCGCTTTTACTGGAGCCGATCAAGCCCGCAAAGGCATGATTGAGAAAGCCTCTAGCGGTATATTATTTTTAGATGAAATTGGCGATTTGAGCCTTGCTTCGCAAGTAAAACTTTTACGCTTATTACAAGAAGGTGAGTACTACCCGGTTGGCAGCGATACCCCAAAAAGAATAAATGCCCGTATTATTGCTGCAACTCATCAAGACTTGCACAGCAAAAAAGAAGATGGCCAATTTAGAAACGACTTATACTATCGTTTAAAAATTCATCATGTAAATATTCCACCGCTTAGAGAACGAAAAGAAGACATCGCACTGTTACTTGAGCACTTTTTAACACTCGCCGCTGATGAGTTTGATAAAGAGCTAGCATCAATTCCTGCAGGGTTACTTGTTTTGCTAGAAAACTACAGCTTCCCCGGAAATATTAGAGAACTGCGCGCAATGGCGTTTGATGCAATGAGCACGCATCAATCAGGGGAGCTTTCAATGAAGGCATTTAAAGGCATTATTGACTCAATGCCTGATGTAAACATATATGCTCAACCAGAAAAGCCTTTATTTGAAGCCTCGAGCACCTTGCCCACTCTAAAAAAAGCGGCAGATCTACTCGTTAAAGAAGCCATGAAGCGAGCAAACTCAAACCAGTCGTTAGCAGCGCAATTACTAGGGATATCTCAACCTGCATTAAGTAAACGTTTGAAAAACATGCAGTAATACCAATCTGCTTATATATGAGGTCTATTTAACGTTAAGAAAATTACGCTAGAACTAGGCAGAAATTTTTGTATCTAGTTGTTCTAAATAAAAAATTTTTAACGACGTTATAGTGCAATTTAATTCGTTAAATTGATCAAAGATTTATGCAGGTTGGTATAACTTCAATGTGAAATTTAAACACAAAAAAGCCCGCAGCGTTAACTGCGGGCTTTTTATTGAATGAGTGAGTCAGCCTATAAGCCGGGTTTTGTCCTTTCCGAAGAAAGTGATAATCATTCGTCTAGGCCATAAATCGCTCTATGGCTCAAGCAACCTACCCGGTTCCAACGTGGGCCACGCCATAAGGAACCCTATTTGGTCTTGCTCCGAGTGGAGTTTACCTTGCAACCGACTATTACTAGCGGCCCGGTGCGCTCTTACCGCACCCTTTCACCCTTACCAACCGAGGTTGGCGGTCTTCTCTCTGCTGCACTTGTCGTGGGCTCACGCCCCCCAGCCGTTAGCTGGCACTCTGCCCTGTGGAGCCCGGACTTTCCTCCCCCTGATCATTTTCGTCACAGGCAGCGATCATCTTGGCTGACTCGGCGCGCAGTATACATGACGCTAAAGCCAAGCGCAGTAATATTTACTCTTTTTCTTCAATAATTGTTTTGTATAGTGCATTTTTTTTCATCCCAAAGAACTCAGCCACTACACCACAGGCTTTTTTCATTGGCATTTCGCTCTCAAGAAGTGCCAGCATTTTGCGCGCTTCAGGCGGTATATCGTCTACTAACTTTGGTTTGCCCGGCAACATTAATACAATTTCGCCGCGTTGTTTAGTGGGATCATCTGTTAAAAACTGCTTTAATTCGCTTACGCTACCATTAAAAAAGGTTTCAAAGGTTTTAGTAAGCTCTTTAGCAAACACCACTTGTTGCTCATCGCCTAGTGCTTGTGCCAAATCATCTAGGCTTGCCATAATACGGTGCGTACTTTCGTACATTATGCTGGTTATGCCCGAATTGACCGCTTCAATGAAAAAGTCTTGCCTTGCTTTACTTTTAGCAGGTGTAAAGCCAATAAATTGAAAGCGATCTGTGGGTAATCCAGAGCAACATACCGCAGTAATTGCTGCACATGCACCAGGTACTGGTGTTACATGAGCCCCTTGTTCACGACATAAATTTACAACCGCATAACCTGGGTCACTAATAAGCGGTGTACCGGCGTCGGATACTAGCGCAATATTTAAACCTTGATTAAGCTGATCAATAATTTGCTGTGCTTTTTGCTTTTCGTTGTGGTCGTGTAATGCGAACGTTTTAGCCTTAATACCAAAGTGGCTAAGTAGCTTGCCTGTGTGGCGAGTGTCTTCAGCAGCTATTAAGTCAACCTGCGATAATGTCGCGATGGCACGGTGACTTAAGTCGTCATAATTGCCAATTGGGGTGGCAACAATGTAAAGAGTGCCAATTTTCTGTGAATTCTCCTCATTTAACATTGAGGTCTCCTGCGTCAGTCAGTAATATAAGCAAATCGCGTTAACGTATTGGGAAATCATTTGTGCGACTTAAACTAGTTAGTCTATTAATTATATTGTCAGGGTTATCGGCGTGTAGCACAACCGAAAAACCAACTAAAAACAGCGATAACGTAAGTAACCGCGCTAATGCACTGCAAAATCAAGCAACCAGTGCGCAATCTATCTATCAATTAGCACAAAACCGCCAAGGTGCCGATAAAATACAATTACTTTACAGTGCCCGTGATGCGGCTATTAGTGAACAAAATTGGCCTTTATTAGAGCAAATTGGTAGTGACCTTGAATTAACAGCAAGCGTTGATCAAATTCAAAATCGCCTTTATATTGCTTTTGCACAAAAACAACAAAATAAAAATGATAAAGCACTCGTTATTTTGCAATCGTTAGATGGGCAACTTACGCAGCCTGAGCATTTTGCGTGGCATCAGTTTTTAACTGCCAGTATTTATACTTCACAAAACTTTCCAAAACGAGCTGCACCTTACTTTTTTAGAGCCTCTGAAACGGCAACAAAAAATAACATCGAAATCCCTCAGCTCAATCAAGACCTATGGGATAACTTAACAAAGCTTTCTTCTTATGCGCTTGAGCGCTTTAATCGTGGCTCTGTTATTCAACAAGGCTGGATTAACTTAGCTTTATATCATCAGGTTTATGCAAACAGCACTGTAGAGCTTGATCGGGCAATTAATAATTGGCGCAGACGCTATGTTGGACACCCGGCGTTTACCATTTTGCCAGAGCAAGATGAATCTCTTACGCAGCTTGCGCCTATTAATATTGAGCGCTTAGTCGTTTTATTTCCGCAGTCAGGCCCAAATGAAAGATTAGGTGATGCATTAAAAGCAGGCGCCTTAGCGGCATTAGATACACAAAATATTAATGAAACTATTTTTATTGATGAAAACTTAAGTACACAAGAAATTGCCGCACAGCTTGAGCAAATAAAACCAAACTTTGTAATTGGCCCGCTGTTAAAAGCCAATATAGATAAGCTTGCCAATGCAAAAACGCTGATTGATACGCCAACATTGCATTTAAATACGTTTGATGGTGAGCGAATTTCGCTACAACATTATTACTTTGCTTTAAATCCAGAGCATGAAGTGCAGCAAGCTTTAGAGCACTTTTTAACTAAGGGTTATCAAAAACCAATGCTACTTGCGCCAAATAATGCAAATGGCCAACGTTTAGTCGACTACTTTAACTTGCAGTGGCAACGCTATAGTGAGACAAAGCCGCAAATTGGCTTTTATAACGACAAAAAAGATATGCCAAATACGATTACCAGCTTGCTTGAAGTAGATAAATCTAAACAGCGTATTACAGCGGTTAAAGCATTATTTAAGCAAGAAGTAGAAAACGAAACGCGCTCTCGTAGTGACATTGACGTTATTTACATTTTAGGCGATGCAATAGAAACACGCCTAATTAAGCCTTATCTAGATGTGAATGTAAGCACCTTTGCAGAGCGTATTCCATTATACGCCAGCTCAAAAAGCCACAGTAAACAAATTGACCGTACAGATAAAGGCGATTTAGATGGCCTATACTTTACGGAGTTACCGTGGATGCTCGACTCACAAATTAAGCAGCATAACCTTCGCGAGCAATACAATGCTCTTTGGCCTGAGCAAGTAGATATCAGCCAACGCTTGTTTGCAATGGCTTACGATGCAGTATCTATATTGCACGACATTAGACAACTAAGTGTTATGCCTGGTAATCAATATAGCGGCTTAAGCGGTAAGTTATCGGTAAATACCAGCGGCCATATTGAACGCACTCTTGACTGGGCGCAGTACATTAATCGACGTATCAAAACTGTGCAGTTAAAAACGCAGCGTCCTGTGCCCTTATTTATGCAATCGGCAAGTGGAATACAAACTATCAATTAACGTTATTAAGGGGGCGGCATGTCGTGGTTTAAAGAGCTGTGGCAAAATAGTCGCGAAAAAGGCCAGTATTACGAGCTGCAAGCGCAAAAATATTTAGTTACTCAGGGGTTAACCCCTATTGAGCGTAATTATTACTGCCCCTTTGGTGAACTAGATGTCATTATGAAAGAAGGTGATACGCTTGTATTTGTTGAAGTTAAATTTAGGAAAAATAATGCTCGCGGTGGTGCTAATTACGCACTAAGCCCTCAAAAACAAGCACGATTAAAACGCAGTATTTATCATTACTTAGCCGCTAAAAATTTAACTAATCAAGCGCTAAGAATTGATTATGTAGCCATAACCGGTGAGTCATCCCCGAATATAAATTGGCTTAAAAACGTATTTTAAAGCTGGCTCAAAGCAAGCTTAGATTGAATATAAAGATTAGGTATAAATTGTTGGTATTCTATGCAAGATACAATTAAAGAAATTTTTACAGAAAGTATCCAAGTACAAATAGCCGCAGGTGAAGTTTTACCTAGCGCACTCGAATCAGCTGCATTCACAATTGCACAAAGCCTGATCAACGGTAATAAACTCATTTGTTGTGGCACTGCAAATTGCCACATGCTTGCCCAACACATGGCAGGCGTATTAGTAAATCATTATGAAACAGAGCGCCCTTGCCTACCCGCTATTGCCTTATCGCAAGAGAACATTAACTTAGGGCAAAGTACGCAAGTAGACGACCATGATACGTTTGCACGTCAAGTACGCGCTTTTGCTCAGCAAGGTGATTTACTACTCGCTTTGGCTATTAACGGCAACGAAAAACATGTTATTTCTGCTGTTGAAGCCGCACTAACTAAAGATATGAAGGTCATAGTTATGGTTGGCGATGATGGCGGCGAACTCGTGGGTTTACTTGGCCCTAACGACGTAGAAATTAGAACACCTTCTAAGCGCCCAAGTCGCATTATTGAATCTCACCTAGTTAACTTACACTGTTTAAGCGAACTGGTTGATTTAACGCTTTTCCCTCAGGATGAAAATTATGTTTAAACGCTCTCTTATTGTCTTAGGTACTGTGGTATTACTGCAAGGTTGCGCAGCCGCTGTTGTTGCAGGTACAGCCAGTGCAGTAACTGCAGCGAATGATCGCCGTACTATAGGCTCTCAAATTGATGACAATAATATTGAAATAAAAGCCAGCATTGCACTTAGCGAAGTAGAAAGAATCGAAAAATTTGCGAATGTAGACGCTGTAAGCGTCAATGGAATTGTTTTACTTGTAGGCCAAGTAGCAAACGAAGAAATGAAAAACGAAGCTCAGCGCACCATAGAGAGCGTTGCAGGCATTCGTAAAATACACAATCAAATTCGTATTGGTTCAAATATTGGCATTACTACGCAAACACATGACTCTTGGCTTACTTCTAAAGTAAAAGCCCAGTTACTAACAGCAAAAGACATCAGCAGCAATAACATTAAAGTAGTAACTGAAAACGCTGAAGTATTTTTAATGGGCTTAGTGTCTGACTCTGAATCTACCCAGGCTGTAAATATTGCCCGTAATGTATCAGGTGTAGAGCGTGTAATTAAAGTGTTTGAATATCTATGATACCAACCTGCATAAATCTTTGCTCAATTTAACGAATTAAATTGCACTATAACGTCGTTAAAAATTTTTTATTTAGAACAACTAAATATAAAAATTTTTGCCTAGTTCTAGCGTAATTTTCTTAACGTTAAATAGACCCCATATATAAGCAGATTGGTATAAACACAAAATGAATATATAAAAAAACCGCTTAAAAGCGGTTTTTTGTATTTACGTATTATTTTATAACACGTAAATGTGAGCCTTTTTTCTTCTGAGGCTTTTCTGGCGGAGTTTCATCGATTACTTCATCTGATGAATCAACACTTTCAAGCTCTGGTACAAATTCGTCTTCGTCCTCTAAAAACTCATCTGTAGTAAAGACTGTTCCTTCGCCATTTTCACGCGCATATATTGCAAGCACAGCACCTATTGGTACGTAAACTTGCATTGGTTGGCCACCAAAGCGCGCATCGAAGCTAAGTTGGTTTTTGTCTAACGAAAACTGAGTAACTGCAGAAGGACTTATGTTTAAAACAATTTGTCCATCTTGTACAAATTGCGTTGGCACTTGTACGGCAGGGTAATCAGCGTCTACCACTAAATGTGGCGTACAGTCGTTATCGACAATCCAATCAAAAAAAGCACGTAATAAATAAGGACGATTAGGCGTCATTATAAACGGATCTCACGCTCAGCTTCAGTTAAAGAGGCTTGGAATGACTCACGTTCAAATAAACGGATCATATATTCTTTAAGCTCTTTAGAACCAGCACCATTAAGTTCAATACCAAACTCAGGTAAACGCCATAATAGTGGTGCTAAGTAACAATCTACTAAGCTAAACTCTTCACTCATAAAGTAAGGTGCTTCGCTAAAAATAGGTGCTATTGCAAGCAATGCTTCTGTTAACTCTTTACGAGCTTGCGCAGCATCTGATGCATTATTGCTGATTTTGTCCGCTAGGCTGTACCAATCAGTATCAATACGGTGCATCATTAAACGGCTACGACCACGCATTACCGGGTAAACAGGCATTAGTGGAGGATGAGGAAAACGTTCATCAAGGTATTCCATGATGATGTTTGCCTGGTATAAACCAAGCTCACGGTCAATCAGTGTTGGCACTGTACCGTAAGGGTTAATTTCGTGAAGTGCCTCTGGCAGGTTATCCTTTTCAGCCAAATGAATATCTACACTTACACCCTTTTCCGCAAGTACGATACGTACTTGGTGGCTATACATACAGTTAGCACCAGAAAAAAGGGTCATTACAGGGCGCTTATTGGCAGCTACGGCCATGCCTATACCTCCATTAAATAACTAAAACAGCAATAGGGGCTTAAGCCCCTATTGCAAAATTACCTTGTAAAATGCTCAAATTAATGAACATCTCTCCAGTATTCTTTCTTAAGCATAAATGCCAAGATAAATAGGATAATTAAAAATCCAATTACCTTAATACCTAACGCTTCTGATTCAAGGCGTGTAGGCTCACCTACATACTCAAGGAAGTTCGTTAAATCACGAACTGCATCATCATATTCGCCTTCACTCATTTCACCCGTACCGTCTGTTTCAGTACCTGTGATGTGAACAGTTGTTACACCATCTACAGTTACTTCTTCAGTGATAGCTGTAGGTAAACCTTGAAGTTCTTGTAGAACATGTGGCATACCTACTGATGGAAATAACGTATTATTTACGCCAAATGGGCGGGATTCATCTTTGTAAAATGATTTTAAATAGGTGTAAATCCAATCACTGCCACGCACACGCGCAACATTTGTTAGATCCGGCGGAGCCGCACCAAACCATTTCGCAGCATCTTCTTTGCCAATCGCGTTTTTGATATGGCTACCTACTTTAGAACCATCAAAAATCAATTGCTCTTGACCAACTTCAGTTGGAATACCAATATCACGGAAAGTACGTTCATAACGTTGGTACTGCATTTGGTGACAACCAAGACAGTAGTTCATGAACAACTTTGCGCCGCGCTGCAAAGAAGGCTGATCAGATATATCGTTATTCGCTTCCATTAAAGGAACCGACCCACTTGCCGCCATAACCATGTTAGGCAACAAGTTAACTGATAAAGCAAATAAACCGATAATTAGCTTTTTCATCATTTCGTTAACCTCTCAGGCAATGGCTTAGTTTTTTCATTCTTACTGTATACAAATAACAGTACGAAGAACATAAAGTAAGTCACAGTACAGATTTGAGAAATTATCGTTTTCATATCAGTTTGTGGAGTTGCACCCACCCAGCCTAAAAGAACGAAAGTTACAACAAAACCTGCAATGTTCCATTTGTGGAAACCACAACGGTAACGAACCGATTTAACACGACCACGGTCAATCCATGGTAATAATGCTAATACCACAATTGATGCACCCATTGCTGCAACACCGATAAGCTTATCAGGGATTGCACGTAAGATTGCATAGAATGGCGTAAAGTACCAAACCGGGAAAATATGCTCTGGTGTTTTAAGTGGATTCGCCGCTTCGAAGTTTGGCGCTTCTAGGAAGAAACCATTCATCGCAGGCATAAAGAATACAACCCAACAGAACAAGATTAAGAAACCAACCACACCCACAATATCTTTTACTGTGTAGTACGGGTGGAAAGGTATCGCATCAACAATGTCTTTTTTGTCAGTGTAATACTCATGGAATTTAAATTTAGGCTTATCTTCTTCTGCAACAGAGCCTTTCTTACGTTTAATTTCAATGCCTTCAGGGTTGTTTGAACCCACTTCGTGCAGAGCAACAATGTGTAAAAATACTAAGATTACAATAACCAATGGTAGTGCAATAACGTGTAATGCAAAGAAGCGGTTAAGCGTTGCACCCGATATTACGTAGTCACCACGGATCCAAAGTGTTAAGTCATCACCAATAACCGGAATAGCCCCGAATAATGAAATGATTACCTGTGCACCCCAAAATGACATTTGACCCCATGGTAATAAGTAACCCATGAATGCTTCAGCCATTAGCGCTAAGAAAATAAACATACCAAACAACCACAATAACTCACGTGGTTTTTGATAAGAACCGTAGATCATGCCACGGAACATATGCATATATACAACGATGAAGAACGCTGAGGCACCTGTTGAGTGCAAGTAACGTAATAACCAGCCGTATTCTACATCACGCATGATGTACTCTACTGAAGCGAATGCGCCTTCAGAAGACGGAACAAAGTTCATCGTTAACCAAATACCCGTTAGGATTTGGTTTACTAGTACTAACATGGCTAAAGAGCCAAAAAAGTACCAGAAGTTAAAGTTTTTAGGTGCTGGATACTGTGCAATATGCATGTTCCAAACACGTGTCATTGGGATACGATCGTCGATCCAACTAACAATTTTACCAAACATTAGGCTACCCCTTTTTCTTCGCCCACTAAAATAGTGGTCTCATCAAGAAAAGTATAAGGTGGTATTTCTAAGTTCAATGGTGCAGGAACCGATTGAAATACTCGGCCAGCCATATCAAATTTAGAACCGTGACATGGACAGTAAAAACCATCATCAGTCCCTTCAACTTTTTCACCAAAGTTACCTTTGAAAAAGCCTGGAGAACAACCTAAATGCGTACAAATACCAACAGCGACAAAAATCTCTGGGCGTAATGAACGGTAATCATTTGTTGATGATTCTAATTGTTGTGGCTCTTGCGATTGCGGATCACGAAGTTGACCTTCATGTTCTTTCATCTGCTCAAGCATTTTAGGGGTCCGTGATACAACCCATACAGGTTTACCACGCCACTCGACACGTATTAATTGTCCAGGCTCAAGTTTGCTGATATCTACTTCTACAGGCGCACCCGCAGATTTAGCTCGCTCACTTGGATTCCAAGACGCAATAAAAGGAACAGCAGCCCCAGCCGCACCAACACCACCTACAACAGAGGTAGCTATGGTTAAAAAGCGACGTCGGCCATTGTCTACAGGCGCATTGCTCATCCACTTATCTCCACTATGATTCTCAACACTTGCTATATTGAGAACATCAGTTACAGCAGGTTAATTATTCGAAATTTTTAAAATAGAAGCGATCATAATTAAAACCCTTGATTAAAACAAGGTTATTCACAGCCCCATGCTCGAATAAACCTGACTTGATCAAACATTTGATTAAGTTAGCTCGAGAATAAAGCCGAACGACTATAATAGCGCTTCTGTAAAAACAATATACTGACCAAGATCAACACCACTAAGAGGAAACAGTAAAAACTGCACATAGTGTGGTTAAACTCACTCATTTTACTTGCCAGCCAATTGTAGCAAAAAATTCCACCAATTAACTGATGGATTTAAACTAATTACGATAATTATTTAACTTTTTTGCAGCTATCTGGGTATTTTTTAACTTTCGTACATTTAATACGCGTGTTTATATAAATATGATCAGTGCTTAGGTCGCGAAGAAGCGGGGTTTGAGAGGTAAGTATTTAAAATTTAGTTGTTAATTTGTAAGTAGTAATCACTAATTTTTGATAACAAAAAACCCAGCATAAGCTGGGTTTTTGAATTCTTGATAACGTATAGATTAACGTTTTGAGAACTGTGGACGCTTACGCGCTTTCTTAAGACCCACTTTCTTACGTTCAACTTTACGTGCATCACGTGTAACAAAACCTGCTTTACGAAGTTGTGGACGTAATGACTCGTCAAACTCCATAAGTGCACGAGTGATACCGTGACGGATAGCACCAGCTTGACCAGTTGTACCACCACCGGCAACGGTGATGTGAAGGTCAAATTTTTCAGTCATGTCTACAAGCTCAAGAGCTTGACGAACAACCATGCGTGCTGTTTCGCGACCAAAGTACTCTTCTAAAGAGCGCTTGTTGATTACGATGTTACCAGTGCCTGGGCGTAAGAATACGCGAGCACTTGAACTTTTACGACGACCTGTACCGTAGTATTGATTTGCCATGATAGTGCTCCTTAAATGTCTAGAACCTGAGGCTGTTGTGCAGCATGATTGTGCTCAGTACCTGCGTAAACTTTAAGTTTACGGTACATAGCGCGGCCTAAAGGACCACGTGGCAACATGCCTTTTACAGCTTTCTCGATGATCATTTCAGGCTTTGCAGCTTGAAGTTTATCAAAAGTAGTAGACTTAAGACCACCTGGGAAACCAGAGTGAGCGTAGTACACTTTATCTTTGAATTTGTTACCAGTTACAGTAACTTTTTCAGCGTTGATAACGATGATGTAATCACCAGTATCTACGTGAGGAGTGTATTCAGCTTTATGCTTACCGCGTAGGCGATGAGCGATTTCAGTAGCGATGCGACCTAAAGTTTTACCTTCAGCGTCAACTACGTACCAGTCACGTTTTACTGTTTCTGGTTTAGCAACAAACGTTTTCATTTATAAAAATCCAATGTTTTTCAATTAAAACCACAGGTAGTTAATATTAACTACCGCTCTAAGTATGCTACAACCCCTTCGAGTTTTAGACTTTTGCGCCGCTCACAAGTGGCTAAACTATATGAGGACATAGAACGCAACGTGGCAGACGCGGGAGTATACCAGCACTTAAATCACATTGCTACTGGGCGCTTGTTTTTTCCGCAAGAAATTTAATAAAATTAAACACTCTAAAATATATAGCTTAATTTCTAAGTTAAATGCTCTTTTGCTAAATACTCTAAAGACTGCATTTCTTGAAGGCGGCTTATACAGCGTTTAAATTCAAAGTTTAGATTGCCCTGCGTATAAAGCTCAGTGATCGGTTTTTCAGCAGATATAATTAATGTGACATGGCGCTCATAAAATTCATCAACTAACGCAATAAAACGTCTCGCTGCATCGTCATTAGTTTGACCAAGCTGTTTAACATTCGAAATTATTACAGTGTTAAACAAGCGGCTAATTTCCATATAGTCTACTTGGCTACGAGCAGTTTCGCATAACTCGCTAAATTCAAACATAACTACACATTTAGCCACTTTACGAGTGTTAATTAAACGCCCTTCAATTTCGATTGGCTCATCATGCTTTCCGGCTTCTGGCGATAGCTTGTCGAAATATTCAAATAAGTTTTTATCAGCTTGTTCATCTAATGGGCTATGGAATATTTCAGCTTGCTCAAGGGTACGCAATCTATAATCAATCCCAGAATCTACATTGACTATTTCTGTGTTTGCTTTTACCAGCTCAATAGCCGGTACAAAACGTGCACGCTGTAAGCCATTTCGGTATAAGTCATCAGGGATAATGTTTGAAGTAGCCACAAGTACAATGTTGCGGGCAAACAATGCCTGCATTAAGCCACCAAGTAACATGGCGTCGGTAATATCTTGAACAAAAAACTCATCAAAACAAATTATGTCGGTCTCGGCTTTAAAAATATCAGCAATTTTTTCAAGCGGATTGGCTGTGTTATTTAATTTTTTAAGCTCATCGTGAACACGATGCATAAAACGATGAAAATGCACTCGCATTTTACGTGTGCCAGGCAATGCCTCATAAAATGTATCAACTAAATAGGTTTTACCACGCCCTACACCACCCCAAAAATACAAACCTTTAATAGGCTCTGGTTCGTCACTATTAAATAACTTAGCAAAAAAGCCCGATTTTTTAGGTTTTGCTTGGGTTAGGTCATCGTATAAACGCTGTAAATGACGTACTGCATTTTCTTGTGCTGAGTCATGTACAAAGTCATCACGCTTGAGGTCTTGCTGGTATGTTTGCCAAGGAGTCATATCTATTTACATTTAAAACGCAGTTTAATTTGTAAAGCATATTAACACGCATCATCAGTCGGGGTATATTACACTTAGTATGATTTGTAATTGAATCAGGCATTCATTAGTTATTTTCCCAAAGGGGTAGAATTATGGGCACAGTTATGTGGGTAGGTTTAGTTGTTATTACTGCTGTAGTGGCGTTTTTTATTGGTGCATTTGTTACTAAAAAGCAATTTAAGCAAGATGAATTAAAAGAGCAGGCTGAACAAGCAGAGAACGCGCTTGAGCAATATCGCCAAGATGTAGCCGATCATTTAGCGAGCACAGGCAAGCTCGTCAATAAAATGAAAGAAAACTACGATCAGCTTCTTAGTCACGTGGAAGAAACCAATCAACTATTATTAGAAGATAGAAATAAAGCCCCTGCGGAACCGTTTTTCTCTAAAGAAACAACAGAACAATTGCAGGCTTCTTTAAAAGAACGCCAGTGCGATCGCTCAAATGCACAAGCACAACCAGCCGATTATGTATCGGGAGAGTCAGGTTTATTTGCTGGACAGAATAAAGTTTCAGAACATTCTAAAGCATCTTGATGAACTTTTTTTTGACCCCATAGTCTTTAGATATAACAGCTTTGTTGTTTTATTACTGACAAACTAAAAAAGGCTGCTTGTGCAGCCTTTTTTAATTTTTGCTTTTCCTAAGTGGAGTAAACCCTGACTATGAAAATGAAATTATCACTTATCAGCGCAGCTATTCTTTCTACTAGCCTGTTATTAAGCCCGGTCGCCTCATATGCAAAATTACCGGTAGCAGTAAATGGTCAACAATTACCAACACTCGCACCAATGCTTGAGCAAATTACCCCAGGTGTAGTTAGTATCCAAGTTTCTGGTTCGAAAGAAGTACGCCGCCGCGCCGATCCACTTGAGTACTTTTTTGGCAATCCTCAACCTCGTAGCCAAAAACGCCAATTTAGTGGTTTAGGCTCAGGTGTTATTATTGATGCTGATGAAGGTTATGTAGTAACCAATAATCATGTTATTCAAGACGCTGAAAAAATGGTTGTTACACTCGAAGATGGACGAGAATACGAAGCTACAAAAATTGGTAGCGATACTGAGTCTGACATTGCGTTACTACAAATTGAGGCTGACGACCTAGTTGAAGTTAAGCTGGCTAATTCAGATAGCTTGCGCGTTGGCGATTTTGCTGTGGCAATTGGTAATCCATTTGGTTTGAGCCATACAGTAACATCAGGAATTGTAAGTGCACTGGGCCGCAGTGGTTTAAATATAGAAGGTTATGAAGACTTTATCCAAACGGATGCGGCTATTAACCAGGGTAACTCTGGTGGCGCATTAGTTAATTTAAATGGTGAGTTGATTGGTATTAATACCGCAATTTTAGGTGCATCAGGCGGTAATGTAGGTATTGGCTTTGCTATACCATCAAACATGATGAAAAACTTAGTTGATCAAATTATTGAACATGGCGAAGTACGCCGAGGTTCACTGGGTATTTCTGGCCGTCCATTAGATGCAGGACTAGCAAAAGCCCAGCAACTTGACGTTAAGCAAGGTGCTTATGTAATGCAAGTAATGGATGATACCGCAGCAAGCAAAGCAGGCATTAAAGCTGGTGACGTAATTACCAGTATTAATGGCAGCGACATAAGTGGTTTTCATGAGCTACGTAGTAAAATTGCAACCTTAGGTGAAGGCCGTGAAGTTAAACTAGGCATTTATCGCGACGGTAAAGTTAAAACAGTAGAAGTGACACTTGATGGTGCATCAGGCGTTACCGCTACAGGCGAAGAGCTTCATCCTGCTTTTCAAGGTGCAGAGCTTGAAAACGTGCAAAAAAATAGTAATAAGGGTGTTGAAGTAACCTCTGTTGATCCGCGATCACCTTCGGCTCGTGTAGGCCTAGAAGAGGGAGATGTGATCATGCAGGTGAACCGTCAACGCGTAGAAACGATTCGCGATATGAATAAAATCATCGAAAGTACGCAAGGCAATATTGTACTGGGCGTAAAACGCGGCCGAGAGTCGATATTTATACTCATTCAATAATTAATCGCAGTATAAATGTAATAAAAGTAACAGTGGCACTTGCCGCTGTTATTTTTTTTATGCCATCATAAAGAGATTGCTCACAAATAATAAGAAACTCGTGCTGAAACTACTAAAATTTGTTCTTCCCCCGTTGTTTGCAGGCTTAGGTATTGCCTTTCTCGTGGTTTTCTTTAGCCCAAATATGAGAGCAGCCCTATTACCTAATGTACCTATCCCAAGTGCGATGAGCTCAAGCCATTTAAGTTTTTCGGATGCAGTAAAACGAGCTGCGCCATCTGTAGTGACTATTTTCTCAGAAAGCATTTCTAAAGAGCCACGCTATAAACGACAAAATACCGTACAAGAGCTGGGATCTGGCGTTATTATGGCGCAAGACGGCTATATATTAACTAACTATCACGTTATTAATAATGCAGACCAGATCATGGTTATTCTTACCGACGGTAGGCGGTTTTTTGACGTGCAGTTAATCGGTTTTGATACTATTACTGATTTAGCGCTATTGAAAATAAATGCAGATCACTTACCTGTTATTCCGGTTAACGACGACTACTCATCAAGTGTTGGCGATGTCGTGCTTGCAATTGGTAACCCTCTTAATTTAGGGCAAACCATTACACAAGGTATTATTAGTGCAACCGGTAAACAAAAAATTACTGACAGCCCTTATAACAATTTACTGCAAATGGATGCAGCTATAAATGTTGGTAACTCTGGTGGGGCGCTGGTGAATTCAAATGGTGACTTAGTGGGTATCACTTCGGCGCAGTTTAAAACACGTGAAAACCTTAATATACAAGGAATATTTTTTGCGGTCCCCTACTCGCTTGCAAAAGAAGTGATGGGAAAACTGATTCGCCATGGCCGCGTTGTACGTGGCTACTTAGGCTTTGAAGGCACCGCGGTAGATAGTACAGGCAAAGAAGTAAACGACAGCCTTACCGAGGTTGCAGGCATGCGTATTACTAACTTAGACCCATTAGGTCCGGCGTGGCAAGCTGGCATTGAAGAGCAAGATATTGTTATTAAAATTGCAGGGCTGTCTGTAGCTAATCCACAAAAAGTACTCGAAAGAATAGGTAATACAGAACCCGGTAAAGAAATTGAATTTGAGCTTTATCGTAACGGTAAAATAGAAAAGATTATGGTAACGGTTGCCGAGCTTGAAACTAAGCTTTAAAAAAAGGCCGGATAGCTTTATAGCATATCCGGCCTTTTTTATATTTGGTTAATACCAACCTGCAAATTTAACCTTGAACGGTCAACTGACCCTAATAGTTAATTAAGCAAATTAGTATTACTTAACTATTTCTACGTTTAATATTTGCACCTAGCGCACTTAGCTTATCTTCAATACGTTGATAACCTCTATCAACGTGGTAAATACGATCTACAACCGTTTCACCTTGAGCAACTATACCCGTTAAAATTAGGCTCGCTGAGGCGCGTAAATCAGTCGCCATTACTTGCGCACCCGTTAAACTTTCGGTATCACCACAAATAGCAGTATGACCTTCTAAACGAATATTAGCGCCCATACGCTGTAGCTCAGGTACATGCATAAAACGGTTTTCAAAAATGGTTTCAGTAATAGTTGCACTACCATTAGCCACTACGTTTAAAGCAGTAAACTGTGCTTGCATATCAGTAGGAAAACCCGGATGCGGCATTGTTTTAATATTTACAGCTTTAAGCTCACGCTTACGCATATCTAAATATATACTGCCTTCTTTTACTTCAACGAGTGCATTAGCAGCACGCAGTTTTTCAATAACAGGCTCAAGTGAATGAAAGTCTGTATTTTTACAAAGCACTTCACCGCCAGCCATTGCTGCTGCAACTAAAAACGTTCCAGTTTCAATACGATCAGGTAAAATACTGTGCTCACAACCAGCTAATCGCTCAACACCTTCAACTTCAATGCGGCTAGTACCAGCACCACTAATTTTAGCTCCCATTGCGATTAAGCAATTTGCTAAGTCAGTAATTTCAGGCTCACGAGCAGCATTGTCTAAAATTGTTTTACCATCAGCTAATGCGGCCGCCATTAATAGGTTCTCGGTAGCGCCTACACTCACCATTTCCATAAAAATTTCGGCGCCTTTTAAGCGGCCATCAACCTTGGCATTAATATAACCATTTTCAACGTTGATTATAGCGCCCATGCGCTCTAAACCCTGAATATGTATATCTACTGGGCGAGCACCAATAGCACAGCCGCCAGGTAAAGACACTTGTGCCTCACCAAAGCGAGCGACTAAAGGGCCGAGCGTTAAAACAGATGCACGCATTTGTTTTACTAACTCATACGGAGCAAGGGTTTTATTAACGCTAGAACCGTCGATTATTAGCGTATCGCCCTGCCAATTAACCTCTGCACCCAATGTTTGTAATAATGCTTCTGTTGTTACTATGTCACGAAGGCGAGGCACATTAGTAAAAGTACTTACACCGTCAGCAAGTAATGAAGCAAATAGAATAGGCAATGCAGCGTTTTTAGCGCCAGAAATAGTAACTTCACCCGCAAGTGAAGTGCCACCTTGAATTACAAATTGATCCATTAGGAGGCCTTAACTATTGAGGTAAAATAAATTTTTGTTCACGTTTCCACTCGGTAGGAGTAAAAGCACGAATTGATACAGCGTGAATTGTGCCATCAGAAATAGTATTCATTAATGGGCCATAAACTAGCTGTTGCTTTTTAACTCGGCTTAAACCGTCAAAGCATTCACCTACGGCAATCACTTCATAATGGCTACCATTGGCTTTTACATGTACTTCAGATAATTGAAGTTCGTCGCGTAATAATGTTTCGACTTGGCTAGTTTCCATAACTCTCACTCAAATAGGGTTGTAACTTGACCCAATTGCATTAAATTTTGCAATTGCTCAGGTGGATTTTGCAATTCAAGGCGGATACCTTGTTGCTTAAATTCTGCAAAAGAGTGAATTAACCAAGCTAAGCCCGCTGTGTCAACCCTAGATACCTCACTAAGGTCAAAATAGGTGGTTTTATGCTTAGTTAATAACTTATCGTTCAGAAGCTGTTCATTGCCAATTGAATTTCGAGTAAGTTCTCCACTTACCCGAAAGTGCTGTTCATCAACTTGGCTTATTGCCAATTTAGTCATTTGAATTGTTGCCTCTAAACTGAACTGGCAGTTGGCTCTTTTGCTCTAAAAGGTTACTTACATTATCAATACCTTGCTGGCGTAAAATACCTTGTAACTCGCTTTGTTTAGCATCTAGTAAGCTTATACCTTCAGCAATCATGTCGTATGCACGCCACTCACCGCTGCGATCTTCACGTACTTTAAAATCAATTTTAATATCAGGTTTACCGTCTTCAATGATTTTTGTTTTTACAACAACCACGTCTTTACCTTTAAACGGCTGCTCTGCACCAAATTCTACATGCTGATCGGTATATTGAGTAAATACACCTGCGTAAGTTGCAACTAAGTACTCTCTGAATACGCTAATAAAGCGTTGAATTTCTTTAATTGCTTTAGCTTTTTCTGCTTCGTCTGTAATTGCACGTACTTTAGATACTTCGCTACCTAATACACGAAGCGCTGCATATTTGTAATCAATGTAAGGCATAAGCTCTTCTTCAACAATAACGCGAAGATGCTCTTTGTCTTTACTAATAAGCGGCTGATCTTTTTTGATACGCTCAAATGTATACTCAGATACCTGACGTACCATTTTATTAGGATCATTTAATTTTACTTCTGCCGCACTAACGCTCTGCGTTAATGTTATTGCACCTATGGCTACAATCGCTAAAAACTTTTTCAACATAATAATTACTCACTACCTTGGTTGAATAAAAACTGCCCAATTAACTCTTCAAGCACTATGGCAGACTTGGTATCTGTCATTGAATCTCCATCACCTAACGCTTTGCTTTCTACGCCAAATAAATCATCAATGGCTTCGTCTTGTTTATTCTCTGTAACTGTTTCGCCTAAACAGCGCTGCTCTGCTGAACTTGGAGCTATAACAGGGTGAATACCTAAGTACTGCTCACCTAAAATACCCGATGTTAAAATTGAGATAGAGCTCGTATCTGAAAAACGACATAAGTACTGCGCATCTATTGTCATATTCACTACAGGTAAAAATTCTTGCGGGTGAACATAAATAGACTCAACACGACCAATCACTACACCACCCACTTTAACTGGGGCCCGCGCTTTAAGTGAGCCTATGTTTTCAAATTTAGCATTTAGCGTATATGTTTCGCCTGAGCCACTAATACCAGAATTGGCTACTTTTAGTGCTAACATCGCAAATGCTAAAATGCCTAGCGCTACAAAAAAACCAACTAAAATTTCTAATTTCCGTGAATTCATTATCTATACCCTATTAGCTGGTAAACATTACCGCTGTCAAAATAAAGTCAAAACCTAAAACTGCCAATGAAGAATGAACAACCGTTTCGGTGGTTGCTTTACTAATACCTTCAGAGGTTGGCACACAGTCATACCCTTTATA
Organism: Pseudoalteromonas sp. S3178; assembly: GCF_005886985.1. NCBI lineage: Bacteria > Pseudomonadati > Pseudomonadota > Gammaproteobacteria > Alteromonadales > Pseudoalteromonadaceae > Pseudoalteromonas > Pseudoalteromonas sp. S3178. Next base: position 65,684 of record NZ_PNCW01000018.1, read on the forward strand.
AAGGGCAATCCAAGTTACTACAATTGCAAACACAAAGCTTTTAATTAAGCCATTTAGTATGTCTTGCTGAAACGATACTTGCGACTGCATGATTGACCAAAAACTACCTGTATCAACACCTAACCAATCAACTCCTACTAAATGAGCACCAATGATTGCTACAGCTGAAAATATTAATGCAAGTAAAGGCATACTAATAAAGCCGGCCCAAAAGCGCGGCGCTATTATGCGTTTTAGCGGATCGATTGCCATCATTTCAAGTGATGAAAGTTGCTCTGTGGCTTTCATTAAGCCGATTTCGGCGGTGAGCGCACTACCTGCTCGCCCTGCAAATAATAGCGCAGTAACAACAGGCCCTAACTCTCGTAATAAGCTCAATGCCACTAAGGGACCAAGGCTATCTTCCGCGCCATAGCCAACTAAAACCGTATACCCTTGTAGCGCTAAAACCATGCCTATAAATAAGCCAGATACCATTATGATAAGTAATGATTGCGAGCCCACCATGTATAGTTGGCGTACAAGTAAAGGGGTACCTTTTTTAAAATTAGGAACATGTGCAAGCGCACTAAACAGCATGTGTGCTGAACGGCCAAGCGCAGCAAAACGCCCTAGCGTTTTTCGCCCAAGCCTTTGAAATAAATCCAACATTATGCTTTTTCTCCAAGTAACTCATCGGCATACGTTTGCGCAGGAAAGTGAAATGGTACAGGCCCATCCGACAAACCATTTAAAAACTGCTGCACTAATGGAGATTCATGATTGCGCATTTCATCGGGAGTGCCTGTGCCTATTACGCCTTGATCAGCAATAATAATGACGTGATCGGCAATACTCATAACCTCTGTAACATCGTGAGTTACAATTAATGAAGATAAACCAAGCACTTCATTTAAAGACTTTATTAGCTTAACCAATACCCCCATAGAAATAGGGTCCTGTCCTGCAAATGGTTCATCATACATAATGAGTTCGGGGTCTAAAGCAATAGAGCGCGCTAATGCGGCACGTCTTGCCATACCACCCGATAACTCAGAGGGCATTAAATCTTTAGCACCACGCAAACCAACCGCTTGAAGCTTCATTAAGACTATTAATCGAATAATATCTTCGCTTAAATCTGTATGCTCCCTAATTGGAAACGCAATATTGTCAAATACCGACATATCAGTAAATAAAGCACCACTTTGAAAAAGCATGCTCATTTTTGTTCGGGCCGCATACAGCTCTTTACGCGACATACTTGGAATGCTGCCACCTTCAAATAAAATATCACCGGAGTCAGGCTTAAGCTGACCGCCGATTAAACGCAGCATGGTGGTTTTGCCAATTCCGCTTGGCCCCATAATGGCAGTGATTTTACCTTTAGGTACGCTGAAACTCATATTTTTATATATGGTTCTATCGCCACGCGAAAAGCTCACATCCTTGACTTCTACTATTGATTGCGACAAGTCGCTCTCCATAACAATGTTCACTAGTGATCCTATTTTAAGGGTTTTTTATCAAAGATGGAAAAAACAATTCGTAAGATTTTGTAATACACCTATAAAAAGTGTTCTAAGGCTGAGGGATTTTCCCTTAACACATGCTTAAGTTTATAAATATAAACTAAAAGCACTGGGCCCATTAGAGCAGACCTGACTCTTTTATTTATACTTTCATGTTGGCTTTTGTTACTATTCGCGCCATCTCTATTTTGAATAACTGGCTTATCACAATGGTTACCTCGTTTGTTATTTTGATTCTTGGTTTTGCAGCTCTGGTTTGGAGTGCAGACAGGTTTGTTTATGGGGCAGCAGCCCTTGCTAAAAACTTTGGCGTTCCCACGCTTATTGTTGGTTTAACCGTTGTAGCTATGGGTTCATCAGCGCCAGAAATGATGGTTTCGGCCTCAGCAGCTTTAGCTAATAAAACCGATACAGCTGTTGGTAATGCTGTGGGTTCAAACATTACAAATATTTTACTTGTGTTAGGTATTACCGCCCTTTTTCGCCCTCTTGCAGTATCTTCAAGTACATTAAAACGCGAAATGCCATTAGTGATGCTCGTATCATTGGCTACTTGGTATGTGTTTTCAGATAACTACTTTTCGTTTGGTGAAGGCATAGCACTTTTAATTGGCTTTATCGTTTTTATTGGTGGGCTGATTATTGTTTCTATGCGCGCGAAAAATGAAGATGATCCGTTTGTGTCAGAAGCATGCGATGAAGTACCTAATGACGTTCCAACAAAAAAAGCTGTATTTTGGCTAGTTATTGGCATGATTTTACTTCCTGTAAGTTCACATTTTTTAGTGGGCTCAGCGGTTGATATTGCAAAATACTTTGGCTTGAGCGATTTAGTCATCGGCTTAACTATTATTGCCATAGGTACGAGTTTACCTGAGCTTGCAGCCTCTATTGCAGGTGTATTAAAAAATGAAGACGACCTTGCTCTTGGTAATATTGTGGGCTCAAACATATTTAATATTTTAGCCGTATTACCACTAGCCGGTATTATTAACCCTTCAGCAATTGATCCATCATTAGTGAGTCGAGATGTATTAATAATGATAGGTGCAACACTTGCTCTTATTATTATGTCGTTGAACTTTAGAGGTTCTCAGCGTATCAATAGAGTAGAAGGCGGCTTATTGCTATTAGCATTTTTAGGCTACCAAGGTTATATTTTCAGTCAAATAGGGTAAACATGGCGCAGTTAAACTTTATTGAACAAGGCCTTCGCGTTCTTGATATAGAACGCCAAGCATTGAGTGATATTTCTCAATATGTTGATGAAAACTTTCATCATGCATGTCAATTAATGTACGACTGCCAGGGCCGCATTATTGTCATTGGCATGGGAAAATCAGGCCATATAGGTAATAAAATAGCCGCCACACTTGCAAGTACGGGTAGCCCAGCCTTTTTTGTTCACCCAGGTGAAGCGAGCCATGGCGACTTAGGCATGATCACAAAAAATGATGTGGTTATGCTTATTTCAAACTCTGGGGAAACCAGCGAAGTTTTAAATATCATCCCAGTATTAAAAAGACTTGGTGCAAAAATGATAGCCATGACGGGTAATATGCAATCAACCATGGCAACACTTGCTAATGTACATGTGTGCATAAAAGTAGAAAAAGAAGCCTGCTCATTAGGTCTTGCGCCAACAGCAAGTACCACAGCCACTTTAGCTATGGGAGATGCTATGGCTGTAGCACTTCTAGAGGCTAGAGGTTTTACCGCAGATGACTTTGCTCTATCGCACCCAGGAGGCAGCCTAGGTAAGCGTTTACTACTAACGCTAAAAGACGTAATGCACAGCGGTGCAAACACACCTATTATTAATATTTCGCAAACTATAAAAGATGCATTAATTGAAATGTCAGCCAAGGGATTAGGCATGACCGCGATAGTTAATGACAACAAAGAGCTCGCGGGATTATTTACCGATGGCGATTTACGCCGTATTTTAGAGCAACGTATTGATATTCACACCACTTTAATCAGTGTGGTAATGACTAAGTCATGTACAACAGCTACCCAAGATATACTTGCAGCTGAAGCGCTCAATATAATGGAAAACAAACGTATAAATGGGTTAATTGTGGTTAACGAAAAAAACCAACCAATTGGCGCACTAAACATGCAAGACCTATTAAAAGCAGGAGTGTTATAAATGCAATTTGAAGATCTCTATCAACCGCTAAGTGCTGATGCAAAAGCGCGCGCTAAAAAAGTAAAGCTACTTATATGCGATATTGATGGTGTTTTTTCTGATGGGCGAATTTACCTTGGCAACCAAGGCGAAGAGCTAAAAGCGTTTAACACCAAAGATGGCTTTGGCATAAAAGCATTAATAAATAGTGGCTTTGAAGTAGCCGTTATTACTGGGCGTCACTCTCAAATAGTGCAAACCCGTATGAGCAGTTTAACAGTGCAACATATTTATCAAGGTCAAGAAGACAAGCTAATTGCTTATCAAGAGCTAAAAAACAAGCTCAACCTAAGCGATGACCAAATTGCCTATATTGGCGACGATGGCCCCGATATGCCAGTAATGGAGCAAGTTGGTTTTGCCGTTGCTGTAAACGATGCTCACCCACTTATTAAACGCTTATCGCACTACGTTACCCAAATGCCAGGTGGTTTTGGGGCAGTAAGAGAGCTTACCGATTTACTCATGCTTGAAAATGGTAAGGCACTTACCACACAAGGCACGAGTTCATGAATGCGGCGCGCATAATACTTAGCATTTTATTCATTAGCTGTATGGTTTGGCTTTGGTACCCTTATTTTACCCAAACAAATACAGCTCCTCAGGCAGAACCTGAAGTGATTGCTAAGCCTGATTACATAGCCATAGAACTGAAGCAAACAGCTTATGATGAACAAGGTAAAATTAGCCACAAAGTAACAGCGGCTAAAATGGAGCTATACCAGCAGCTAGGTTTTACATTTTTTGAAAAGCCTATATTTACCTTATATAACGAAAAGCAAACGTGGCAAATAAACGCTGACGAAGCAACATTATACGAAGACAAACAGTTAATATTAGAAGGTAATGTAGTTGCCAAAAACTTAACCGATAACGCCATGATAGACAAAATCAACGCTGATAATATTCAGGTCGATATAGAACTATTAACAATGCGCTCGGAGCAACCTGTTGTCATCACTGGACCCAATTTAAAAATCACCGGTAAAGGCCTTGAAGCCGACTTAAAAACTGAAGTGATTAAACTAATTAACCATACGCGAACCATATACTATGACCAATAAAATTTCTAAAATACTTATAATTCCAACTCTTTTACTTGCTTTTAATGGCTATGCGGCAGAACAAGAAGCTTCTCCTGCTGCCAATCAAATTTCAATTAGCGCCGACAAACAAGAAGGCCAGTTAAAAGCTAATGTAGGGATTTTTGAAAAAAACGTAGAGATTATTCACGGTAATCGTCGTATTACAGCTGACAGATTAGAAGTACACAAACGCGATGATTTAGGTGATAACAAGCAATTATTAATAGCAACAGGTAGCCCAGCTTATTTTGAAGAAAAACAAGCTGACGGCACAGTAATGAGCGCCAGTGCAAACGAAGTACGTTACGATGTTGCTAAGCGATTTTTAACGCTTGTTGGCGATGCTGAAGTCGCTCAAGCGGGTCAAAAAATCAATGCAAAAAGTATTACGTACGACATGCAACAGCAATTAATTAGCGCCGAAAAAGATGAAAACTCTACCGATCGCGTTCACACTATTTTAGTGCCAGTTGAGCCTAAAAAAGTAAAAAAAAGTGACAAAGGCCAGCCATGAGTACATTAAAAGCAGAGCTATTAGCAAAAAGCTATAAAGGCCGTGAAGTAGTAAAAAATGTTGGCCTAGAAGTTAAAGCTGGCAGTATTGTTGGATTGCTTGGGCCTAACGGCGCAGGTAAAACTACTACGTTTTATATGATAGTGGGCCTTGTACCGAGTGATAAAGGCAAAATTTCTATTGATGAGAACGATATTACTCTTTTACCTATGCATAGTCGTGCTAGATTAGGCATAGGCTACTTACCACAAGAGTCATCAATTTTTAGAAAACTTACCGTTTATCAAAATTTAATGGCTATTTTAGAAACGCGTAAAGAGCTTAACAAAAAAGCAAGAGAAGATACGCTTAACAACTTGTTAGATGAATTTAGTATTCAACATATTCGAGACAGCCAAGGTATGGCTTTATCGGGTGGTGAGCGACGCCGCGTAGAAATTGCACGCGCACTAGCTGCTAATCCTAAATTTATATTGCTCGACGAACCCTTTGCAGGTGTAGACCCTATATCGGTGTTAGATATAAAGAAAATAATAGAACATCTTAAAAATCGTGGGATTGGTGTATTAATTACCGATCATAACGTAAGAGAAACCCTTGATGTTTGTGAAAAAGCCTACATTGTTTCTCATGGAGAGTTAATCGCTTCTGGTACACCAGAGCACGTATTAAATGATAAAACGGTACGCGATGTTTATTTAGGCGAGCAATTTAGGCTGTAACATTTACGCCATGTCTTTAAGCATCTGCTAGTATTAATTATAACAACATAAAAGGATTGTTAGAGATACATGAGGCAATCATTACAGCTGCGCATGGGCCAGCAACTTACAATGACTCCACAACTGCAACAAGCAATTCGTTTGTTGCAACTCAGTACATTGGATCTCCAGCAAGAAATACAAGAAGCGCTTGATAGCAATCCGCTTCTAGAAGTAGATGAACAAGATTACACGGAAGAATCAGCTGGCAAAAACGAGCAAAAAGCAGATAACGATGAATTAACCGTAAGTGCTAATGCCGATGAAAAACCAAGCGAGTACGAGCAAGACAGTGGTGAAGCACTTACTAAAGACACAGTAAGTGACGAAATGGCTATGGATGTAAGCTGGGATGAGTACATGAGCGCAGCTCCTGCTTCATCATCAGGCCCTATGCCAGAAGATGAGTCTATTTACCAAGGTGCTTCAACCGAAACTCTTCACGAGTATTTAATGTGGCAATTACAGCTCACGCCGTTTAGCCCTACTGATGAAGCAATTGCAATAGCGATTGTTGAAGCAGTCGATGACTCAGGTATATTAACGCTAAGCTGTGAAGATATTTTAGAAAGCTTTAATCAAGAGAACGACGACGAGGGCGAAGTTGAACTTGATGAAATAGAAGCCGTTTTAAAACGTATTCAGTTGTTTGATCCGGTGGGTATAGCAGCTCGTAGCTTACAAGAGTGCTTGTGTATTCAGCTAAATCAGTTTGATAAAGATACGCCTTTTATCAATGAAACAAAGATGATTTTAACCGATCATATTGATCTATTAGCGGCTCGCGACTATCGTACATTAATGAAGAAAACTAAGCTCAAAGAAGACGAGCTTAAAGAAGTAATGACGTTAATTCACACTCTAAACCCTAAGCCAGCAGATACTATTGTAAGGGAAGAATCAGAGTATGTGATCCCCGATGTATCAGTTAAAAAAATAAAAGGCCGTTGGGTAGTTGAGCTAAACCCAGATAGCATGCCTAAGATACGTGTTAATAGCCAATATGCAGCTATGTCACGAACAGTTAAATCTAGTGGTGACAGTCAATTTATTCGCTCTCATTTGCAAGAAGCTAAATGGTTTATAAAGAGCCTAGAGAGTAGAAACGACACACTACTAAAAGTAACTAATTGTATTGTTAAGCAACAACAGGGCTTTTTTGAACACGGTCCAGAAGCCATGAAACCTATGGTTTTAAACGATGTTGCAGAAATGGTAGAAATGCACGAGTCGACTATTTCGCGTGTAACTACTCAAAAGTATATGCACACGCCACGTGGTATATTTGAGCTTAAATACTTTTTCTCAAGCCACGTAAGCACCGAAAATGGTGGTGAGTGTTCATCTACAGCAATACGTGCTTTGATTAAAAAACTGATTGCCGCAGAAAACTCAGCAAAACCATTGAGTGATAGTAAAATTGCGGATATATTGGCTGAGCAAGGAATTAAAGTAGCTAGACGCACAATCGCAAAATACCGCGAATCTCTGGCTATTCCACCGTCTAATCAACGAAAGAGTTTGATATAAGACGCAAAACAAAGAGGAAAACGCTTATGCAACTAAACTTAACTGGTCGTCATGTAGATGTTACTGATTCATTAAGAGACTACGTAAATAATAAATTTGCAAAGCTAGAAAGGCATTCTGATCATATAAACAATGTTCATGTCATTCTCGATGTAGAAAAACTTAACCAAAAAGCTGAAGCTACAATCCATGTAAGTGGTGCAGAATTATTTGCATCTACCGAACATCAAGACATGTATGCTGCCATAGACTCGTTGATTGACAAGCTCGATCGTCAAGTTATTAAACACAAAGAGAAGCTTGCTCGACACTAATATGATGAAATTAAGCTCACTTATATGCCAGGACTGCAGCAAAGCTGCGGTCCTTTTTAATAGCAAAAAAAGAATTTTAGAGTTTATTAGCGAACTCGCTCATGAAAAGCTTCCTTATCTTTCACAGCAAGATATTTTGTGTGCTCTAATGAATAGAGAGAAGCTTGGTAGCACAGGCATAGGCCGTGGTATTGCAATTCCTCATGGAAGAATGAGTGGCGCAGAAGAGCCATTAGCAATAGTGCTTGTAAGCGAGACAGCCATAAATTTTGATGCGATTGATAACCGCCCTGTTGATATATTTGTTGCACTCATCGTACCAGATGGTGATAACCAACAGCACCTAAAGACTCTCGCAACCATAGCTGATAAACTAAATGACAAAGAATTTTGTAAACAGTTACGCTGTGCAAAATCCGATGCTGAGCTTTACCAAGTTATTGTTAATCAATCGTAGTTTAAAAGGGTGATAAATGGAGTTAATTATCATAAGTGGCCGATCTGGTTCTGGGAAGTCGGTTGCTTTACGCGTTGTAGAAGATTTAGGTTATTATTGCGTAGATAACATTCCAGTAAACCTACTGCCTTCTTTAGTGCGAAGCGTATCGGATACCTACGATAAAATAGCTGTTAGTATCGATGTGCGTAACATCCCAAAAGAGCAAGATGAGTTTAACGATATTCTTGAATACCTCCCGGGCTTTGCAAATCCCACTTTATTTTATTTAGATAGTGACGACCAAACTCTGATCAAACGTTTTTCTGAAACACGCCGATTACACCCGCTTTCTATTGACTCGTTACCACTTGATTTAGCGATAAAAAAAGAAAAACAACTGCTAGATGTATTAGTAACCCGCGCAGATTTCATGCTCGATACAACCGACTTAAGTGTTCATCAGTTAGCTGAGTCTATTCGTGAAAAAATTCTCGGTAAAAAAGATAAGCAACTTATTGTAACCTTTGAATCGTTTGGCTTTAAACACGGTATTCCTAAAGAAGCTGACTACGTATTTGATGCTCGATTTTTGCCAAATCCGCATTGGGAGCCAGAGCTTAAGCCTTTAAATGGTTTAGACCAACCTGTTAAAGATTACTTAGCGAGTCACAGCATAGTACAAAAATTCACTTGGCAAATTCAAACATTTGTACAAACATGGCTACCACACCTAGAGCGTAATAATCGTAGTTACTTAACGATTGCCATTGGCTGTACGGGCGGGCAACACCGTTCGGTGTATTTAGCACAAACAATTGGTGAGAGCTTTGCGATGACACACCCTAACGTAAAAATTAGACACCGCGAACAAGAAAAATAATACAGCCGAATAATCACCTGTTCAGCTTACATAGAGTAACTTATGCATTGTGAAGACACTTTTTTAATAAAAAACAAACTTGGCTTACACGCTAGAGCTGCCACTGTACTTGCGCAATTAGCCGTACAGTTTGATGCCACCATTACACTATTTCAAGATGATAAAGAAGCAGCTGGCGATAGCGTACTTGCATTAATGCTACTAGAAAGCAGCCAAGGTAAAGAAGTTAAAGTAGTGTGTGAAGGCCCCGATTCTGAGCAAGCCTTACATGCTGTTGGGCAACTAATAGCACAACGATTTAATGAACAAGAATAATTAGGCTTAACTTTTAGTAATAAAAAATTTTACCCGGTTAAGCTTATAAATAAGGTTAGTGCGTCTGTACACTCACCGTCTCCCCTAAAGTAATATAAAAATTTTAAAGGACGCCAATGCCTGAAGCTTTTGAACAAGATTACCCACTACAACAATTAAAACAGGTGACCAAGTCACTCAATAGTGGTCAATTTGTTCAAGTTAGGCGCATGCTTGCAAAAACAGCCCCTTGTGACACCGCACTTTTACTAGAATCATCACCTCACAAAATCCGTCGCTTACTTTGGCAATTAGTTGACCCTGATGTACAAGGTGACGTTCTTGAAGAGCTCTCTGAAGATGTACGTTTGGGCATTATTGCTCAAATGGAGCCTGAACACATTGCCGCCGCTACTGAAGACATGGGGCATGATGATTTAGGTGAAGTACTACGAAGCCTGCCTGACACCGTCTATAAAGACGTTGTTAGCGCAATGGATATTCAAGACAGAGAGCGTGCAACTCAAGCCCTATCATATCAAGAGCGCTCTGCTGGCGCGTTAATGAACACCGATACGGTAACCATTCGCCCTGATGTTACTCTGGATGTAGTGCTTCGTTATATTAGACTTAGAGGCGAGCTACCTGAAGGCACTGATGACTTATATGTAGTTGATAAGCATAACTGTTTTTTAGGTGCATTATCACTCAGCACCTTACTAACTAACCCACCAGAAAAAATCGTTCTTGATTTAATGGACGAAGATTGTGAATCTATTCCAATCTCTATGGATGAAAGTGAAGTTGCACAACTTTTTGAGCGTCATAACTGGATATCTGCACCGGTAGTTGATGATAACGCACACCTTTTAGGCCGTGTAACCATTGATGACATTGTTGATGTAATACGCGAAGACGCTGAGCATAGCCTTTTGAGCTTAGCGGGTCTTGATGACGAAGAAGATACCTTTGCACCCGTTTTAAAAAGCTCAAAAAAACGCTCAGTTTGGTTAGGTGTAAACTTATTAACCGCTCTTGCAGCAGCCTTTGTAGCAAGCTTTTTTGAAGGTACTTTAGATGTATTGCCTATTTTGGCGGTGCTAAACGGTATTGTGCCTTCTATGGGGGGCGTTGCTGGCAGCCAATCTTTAACACTTGTTATTCGTGGTATTGCTGTAGGTCATATAAATCAAACAAACCAACGCTTCTTAATGATGAAAGAGCTTGCCATTGGCGCGTTAAACGGTATTTTGTGGTCTCTTTTAATTGCTGGTGTTATAGCACTTTGGCAGTGGGATTTTATGCTTGGTGGCGTACTCGCGTTTGCTATGTTTATGAACTTAGTCGTCGCGGGCGTGGCTGGTGCAAGTATTCCTATTATATTGAAAAAAATGAATATTGACCCTGCATTGGCAGGCAGTGTTGTGCTCACTACCGTAACAGATATTGTTGGTATATTTGCCTTTTTAGGTACTGCTACCTGGTTACTGGTATAAGTTTAAACCGTTTTATAAAAGTGATTTAAATAAGTACTCTCATGGCAGCTAATAACAAAAACAAACCTAAAAAATCACTCAAACATAAAGGGCTTTCAACACTAAAGAGTGTGTTGGTGTATGTTTTATATTTTCCATAATTTATACGGCTATCAATTGGTGGCGACAACCTGTGATGCCAGCTAACCCGCAATTGCAGCTAATAGATTATCAAGGCCAGGTAATTAACCTCAATACAACGAGTCAAAGTAAACCAACGCTTATTTATTTTTGGGGTACTTGGTGCCCTATTTGTAGTATTACCTCTGAAGCTATAAACGAGCTTGCAAAAGACACTAATTACTCGGTAGTGACCATTGCAATAAAGTCGGGATCAGATCAAGATCTTCATCGCTATCTCAACGAAAACAGCTATACCTTTACAACAATAAACGATAAAAATGGTGAGATATTTGCCGATTGGCAAGGACAAGTAACGCCTTCCTACATAGTCTTAAAAGATAGCAAAATGACGCAAGGGCTTACAGGCATTCAGCCTTTATGGTCGCTTAAATTACGCTTATGGTTATCTGAAGCTTTTTAGCAAAAAACTCTTTATTGCCCGTAACTAATGTGGCAATAAAGAGCTTATAAATTTTAGGCTTGCGTGGCTATTACCTTGCTCGCTGACGATTACCACCCACTTTTGGTTTTGTATTCGCCTTTTTAAATTGACTAAAACCGGTATGGCGCGTTAAAGCTGGGCGACCTTTACCGCCTTTACCTGCTTTTTCATCTCGGCCTTCTTCTGGTACTAAGCAATTAGGGCCTTTACCTATTAAATTAGCTTTACCCATTTTACGCAGTGCTTCACGGATCATAGGCCAGCCTGATGCATCATGATAGCGTAAAATCGCTTTATGTAATCGACGTTGGCGAGCCCCTTTAGGAACAGGCACCACCTCAGCGTTATTTTTGATGTTGCGAAGCGAGTTCATTTCAGTGTGATAGATAGTCGTCGCATTTGCCATTGGTGAAGGGTAAAAGTTTTGCACTTGGTCTAGCTTAAAGTCATTTGTTTTAAGCCACAAAGCCATATTTACCATGTCTTCGTCTTTTGTCCCTGGGTGAGCAGATATAAAGTACGGTATTAAATACTGTTTTTTACCAGCTTCTTTTGAGTACTTATCAAATAATTCTTTAAATTGATCGTACGCGCCCATGCCCGGCTTCATCATTTTAGATAAAGGACCGTCTTCAGTGTGCTCAGGTGCAATTTTTAAATAACCGCCAACATGATGCGTTACTAATTCTTTAACGTAACGAGGATCGCGCACAGCTAAGTCGTAACGTACGCCCGAAGCGATTAAAATTTTCTTAATGCCTTTTACTTCTCGGGCTTTTTTATACAAATCGATTGTTGGAGTGTGGTCAGTATCCATGTGTTTACAAATATCGGGATAAACACACGATAAACGACGACACGTACTCTCTGCTTTTTTACTCGTGCATCGAAGTTTATACATGTTAGCAGTAGGGCCACCTAAATCAGAAATAACCCCAGTAAAGCCAGGTACTTTATCTCTAATTTGTTCAATTTCTTCAATTATTGATTCTTGTGAGCGACTTTGAATAATTCGCCCTTCGTGCTCTGTAATGGAGCAGAACGAACAACCACCAAAACAGCCACGCATAATATTAACCGATGTTTTAATCATGTCGTAAGCAGGTATTTTAGCATCACCATAACTTGGATGCGGAATACGTTGATACGGCAAACCAAATACATCATCCATTTCATGCGTTTCAAGCGGATAAGCTGGCGGGTTTACCCAAATAGAGCGATCACCGTGGCGCTGAAAAAGCGCACGGGCACAACCTGGGTTTGTTTCTTGATGCAAAATACGTGATGCATGAGCGTATAAGGGTTTATTAACACTCACTTGCTCAAATGCAGGGAGTTTTACGTATGTTTTTTCCCACGGTTTAGGACGAGCAGGTTGAATAGTTATAGGCTTTGCAGCTTCTGCTTTTAAATCGATTCCGGCTTGTTTAAACTCTGACTTACTACAGCCAACATCATCAGCCCCATACGGATTAGGAATAGGATCTATTTTACCTATTTTATCGATTGCGGTTGAATCACTACCACGCCAACCAGGTAAAGGCTCTTTACGAATAACGGCTGTACCGCGAATATCTTGAATTGTATCCATTGTTTCACCTGCAGCAATCCTGTGAGCAACTTCAACTAATGGGCGTTCAGCATTTCCGTAAATAAGTATGTCTGCTTTGGCATCAAATAAAATACTACGACGTACTTTTTCTTGCCAATAATCGTAATGAGCAATACGGCGTAAGCTTGCTTCTATACCACCAATAACAATAGGCACACCTTTGTAGGCTTCTCGTAGGCGCTGAGAGTAAATCATTACAGCTCGGTCTGGGCGTTTTCCACCAACATTTCCTGGTGTGTAGGCATCATCATGGCGCATACGTTTTTCAGCCGTATAACGGTTGATCATCGAGTCCATATTACCGGCAGTTACACCAAAAAATAAATTGGGTTTACCTAGCCCCATAAAGGCATCTTTTGAATTCCAGTCTGGCTGAGCAATAATACCGACCCTAAAGCCTTGTGCTTCAAGTACTCGGCCAATTACAGCCATACCAAAACTAGGGTGATCGACATACGCATCGCCACTAATTATTATTACGTCACAGCTGTCCCAGCCAAGTGCATCCATTTCTTCGCGTGATGTTGGTAAAAATGGTGCAGTGCCGTAACACTCTGCCCAGTATTTTGGGTAAGAGAATAAGGCGCGCTTAGCTTTGAGTGTGCTCATAAATGTGGCCGTAGAATAACAAAAGGCGCGAATTATACCTCATAGCATTGTGTATTTATACAACATTACAAGTATCAGCGCCTTTAACTATAAATTATTAATTTAATTAAATTTTATTATTTCGTTTATTAATAAACTCAACAAGCTCGTGCTCTGGCATAGGTTTAGCGTACATAAACCCCTGTACCTCATCACAGCCTAAATCCTTTAAAAATTGAGCTTGTTGCTGTGTTTCGACGCCTTCAGCAATTGTTTTTAAACCTAACTTTGCACCTAATGAAATAACTAACGACGCTATAGCACCAGTGTCTTTATCAGGTAAGTCTTTAATAAATGCCCTGTCTATTTTAAGTCTATCCAATGGTAAGCTTTGTATGTAACTTAATGATGAAAAGCCAGTGCCAAAATCATCAATAGCGACTTCTATCCCCAGCTCTTTTAGCTCTCTTAATGTATTTATAACAGTATCAAGTTCATCCATTACTACGCTTTCAGTTACTTCTAACTCGATATTTTTAGGTTTAACACAATACTTTTCTAAAGTCGCTTTTACATTTTGAGCGTAACCTTTAACTTTAAACTGAGGTACAGATACATTCACAGCAATGCCTATTTCTTCACCCATTTTTTCAAGGCGCTTTTGCTGTTGGCAAGCTTGCTCAAGCACCCACTGGCCTATATCTACAATTAGTCCAGCATCCTCAGCTAACGGTACAAATACAGCGGGTGATATATAAGTCCCATTCTCGCCTGGCCACCTTAGCAAAGCCTCACACCCTATTAATGACAAGTCATCTAGTGATAATTGTGGCTGATACCATACTTCTAATTTGTTACGTGAAAAGTCATGCCTTAATTGTCTTATAATACCTAAACGCCAAGCCATTTTATCTTGCATCTCAATGGTGTAGTACACGCCCTCCTTGTGCTTTAATTTTTTAGCTTGGTTTAAGGCAATATACGCCACCTTAAGAGTATCAATGCCAGTACTTTGAAAGTCTTGTTGTTCACAAAGTGCTATTCTAAAATCAATTGGTAATAAATTATCTTCCGCGTGAAATGGTTTACTCAAATATTCATTTAGCGCTTTTAAATCAAATTCATCTCGCCTAACAAGAAACCCAAAAACATCAGCACCAATACGCGATAACTCTTTAGCCGTCGGGTAACTTTCTTTTAGACGCTGAACAATCCCTATTAAAAGCTTATTGCCAACTTCTTGTCCAAGCCCATTATTGATATCTGCAAAATTTACAACATCAATTAATACAAAAACATAGTCATTTACGTGAGGGTTTTGAAAGTGTGCTACGCGTTCTATAAAATTTGTTCTATTAGAAATTCCAGTAAGTACATCTTTATAAGCCGCATCCCTTAGCTTTACAAAAAGCCTTACATTATCAAGTGCGACACTTACATTGGTTAGAAATATTTCGGCAAACTGAAGCTGTTCATCAGTGGGGATGTTGTCACATTCAATATATAAAGCGGCTTTTCTGTGTTTGCTTTTTAATAAAAAAGTCGCTGTGGAGTCAGTATAATGATGCTCAGATAGATTAAAACACTGCTCGACTTGAGAAAAAATTTCATGATTGATTGTAGAGAGCTTTTCACCAAAGCAGCTATGGTATGCACCATTACCACCTAAGACCTGAATAAAATCATCACCATCTAGCTTGCTACACACTAACCCTTGCGCTTCGCATTGCAAAATAATGCCCATGTGATCAACAATCTCTTTGCAAAGTTGCTTTATATCCGTCAGCCCCAAAATAGATTTAGACGCAGAAACAATCGTATTCATTGCATAGCTTTGATACTCAAGCTTACACACTTGCTCGTACGAACGAATAGCAGTGATTAAAGAAGTGACTAGCTTTGAGCGCGTGAGTTCTGTTTTAGTTTTGTAGTCATTTATATCGTACTCACGTATCACTTTTTCTTCAGGAGTATTGCCCGCTTGCCCTGTTCTTAAAATAATCCTGACGTGCTGATTATTAAGCTCCTCACGTACTTTTTTTACAACTTGTAAGCCTGCATCGTCGGTTTCCATTATAACGTCTAAAAATATTACACAAATGCTATCGTTATTTGCCAATACTTCTATAGCTTCAGCCCCTGAGTAAGCATCATGAAACCTCAGGCCTGCACCATTGTATTCTAATCCTGATAGAGCAAGTTTTGTTACTGAGTGAATTTCTGGTTCGTCATCAACAATTAAAATGTCCCAAAACTTAGACTGCTCAACTACTTCTTCATCTTCATAGTCTTGTTCTAAAAATAAAAAATCATTTTGCTCTGACGACATCAGCACTCCTACGTAACAACAAAAAATTATTTTGGTTTATATCCTAATTCATACTATAGTCGATTAATAAAAAGTTGTTGTATTTCAACTCAAAAAACTCATTAAGGTGTGCTTATTAAACCATTAAAAATGCTTATACAAGGCGTGCTATTGTTGTCATTAGTATTGGTACTTATTGGCCTTACACTTCCACAGCACTATAGCGTGAGCAAAACCGTAGAGATAAATGCAGCTCAGGAAGTAGTAAAACCACTGATTACCGATTTTAGCCAATGGTACAAATGGTCTCCTTGGGAGAAAGTAGACTCGAGTATTGAGTTTAATGTAGGCGAACCATCCTCTGGTGTTGGTGCCCATCAATCATGGCAAGGTCAATGGGGCTATGGCGAAATGACCATTACCTCTGTAAGTAATAACAAAGTAAATTTTAATATTTTATTAAACGCTGAGCACATAATTACAGGTACTTTTACGTTTATAGAACAAAATAATATTGTTACTTTAACCTGCGCCATTCAGGGCCAAACTACAGCCCCTTTAATATCTGGTTACACTGCAATTTTAAGCGAATATGTACTTAGCAATACAGTTTCTTTGGGGTTAAACAACCTTCAAACCATTGCTCAGCTTAGTGATCCACAAAGGGTAGAACAAAGCCATGACAGTCAAAACAGCCCAAGCGAGAATTAATCTTGCCAACATCATAGAGTCCTTACTTGGTTATCCCATAACTAAGGTAGGCTCCAACGGTGTGCTTTCTTCAAGTGATGATAATTATGGCCCTAAAGGGGATATAAAACCGCTTTATCATATAAACAGCGACAACTCGATTTTAGCGCGGGCACAAAAACGTAAAGATTTACTACTTATAAAGCAGCAGCAAAATATAGAAACAATTTTAGCTAAAGCAATGGGGTTCTGCCCTGATGTGGCAAGTAATAAGCAGCCTGATGCCGATTGGATCGAGCACTTTATAGCGCTTTGCGAAGACACCTCTAACGAATCAATGCAAACGCTTTGGGCAAAAATTTTAACGGGCGAAACCTTAAATCCCGGCACATTTTCAATAAAAAGCTTACAAACCTTAAAGCACATGACCCAACGAGAGGCAGACGCACTACAAAAGTGTGTATCACTTTGTGCATACAATGAAAAAGACGACAGCCACTTTATTTTACTTGGGTTTTATAAAAAGCCATCACTATTCGATTTACTGCGTAAAGGGAATAAAGTGTCGCTAAATTTAGGAAAAACCGGCATTAGCTTTCCTGAAATTTTAACGCTTATGGATCTTAATTTGCTCTACAGAAAAGAGATTGAATCGGCTGTTTTAAAGTCAGGACAAGAACTAACGTTCTCATTTTTATCGCAAAAAGTGACATTAAAAGCTAAAAGTAGTGACTTGGTATTGAGCTATTACAAATTTACTCAAACAGGTGATGAGCTATCAAAGTTGATTAATTACCCTATCAACAAGATGTATAAGCAATTGATTAATAACGCACTAGGTGGGGAGTTTGATTTAACGTGGCATGTTAATAAATCACATACCACGTAATAAGCTCACTAATTAAAAGTGAACTTGAATACCAGCGAATGGGCCTGACGCATCAATATCAGTTGTAATATCATCAACATCATCAAGTTCTAATATCATAGAACGGTAACCGGCTTTAATAGCTACATCTACCGCCAGGTTATCAATTAACTCCCACGCAACGCCAACTTGGTAATCTTGTACTTTACTATCGTCGATAGCCAAAAAGCTACCTTCAAAAAATACACTTAAACCCGTAAATGGTAAGCCAGCTTCAGCACGACCATAAGCAAGTGGAACAAAGCCCGAAAAATCTTTAGTTTCAGTAAAGTTAGTACCGCCGTCTTGAGTTGTACCATTTACCACAATATCACCGTCAAACTGCTTGGCATTTAAACCTAAGTCGATTGATACTAAGTCGTTGTCAAAAATTTCGTAGTAAAAAATGTAATCGATATGTGTTAAATCACTAATGGTATTTACCGTAGTACCTACCACATAATCAGAACCATTAAAGCTAAAGGTATCTGAAAGCACAGCTGAACCATTAAGTTCAAGTTCTGTATACTTTAGCTTAATATTTGGAACTAGTGGCACTGGGTGCTCAAGAGCTGCGTAGTAACTTACAAATGTTTCATCTTCAAAATCAAAATCTTGAGATGCATTATTTTTGTAAGAAAACTGTCCGTCATTATCAGTTTTCCAACCATCAACACCTACGTATAAACCTAATAGAGTGTCTGCTTGGGCTGCAGGTGCTAAACATGCCATTGAAAGGGCAGCTGCTAAACAATACTTTTTCATTTTTTATCCTTGAGCTAGTAGTTCGCTAAGTTCGATTAAAGCCGCATTGGCTCTAGAAATATAATTTGCCATAACTAAAGAGTGGTTAGCTACGTAGCCAAAACCATTCCCGTTTAAAATTATTGGGCTCCACACGGTTTCTTGAGTTGCCTCAAGCTCACGTATAATTTGTTGTAAGCTAACACGTGCATTTTTCTTTTCAAGTACATCAGCAAAGTCATACTCTACCGCCTGTAAAAAGTGTAAAAGTGCCCATGTAGCACCACGTGACTCGTAAAATACATCATCAATTTCCCACCACGATGTTCTTACTTGTTGCTGAAGTGGAGTATAAGTCGCCTGCTTATTTGAAGAGTTACCGGCTAAATCGGTATTTACTTTGTCTTGCCCTACGCTTGCACTCAAACGTTGACTTAAACTACCTAAACGCTTTTCAGCTTCTTTAAGCCAACTACGTAGGTTATCTGCGCGCGCATAAAACTGGCTATCACGCTCATGTTGATTCGCAATCTGCGCACGATATTCAAGTAGGTAATCAATTCCTTTTTGGTATTCACCTTCAGCACTCGGCCACGCCCATGCTTCAGAACTAATATTAAATTGGGGCTGCGCCTTTTTAAGTGCTTCATGCTCGGTTGATTGCGACTGAGAACGGCTAAAGTCTTTACGCATAGAAAGCGCTAAATCTCGCACCATTTCAAGTGCGCCATATTCCCACGCTGGCATATCATCCATAATTACACTTGGCGGCATCACATCATTTGATAAATAACCACCTGGTTTTTCAAGTAGAGTGCTCGCTACTGTTATTAATGTAGATGTGGTTGTGTAGCCAGTTACCATAGTTTCACTTTTAAGGGCTGCTTGCTCTTTAGCATTGCTAACCACATTAAAACGTGCAGGCTCGGTACTCCAATAAACTGCAATGGCGTAAAATATAATAAGCAGTACAACAAGTGCACCTACTATTTTTCCTTTATGTTGCGACATTTATCCTCCTAGTGATGAGCGTGATGTTTAGATGGTTTTGACTGCGCAGCTTGCGCCTCAAGAGATACCACTTGAGCATTAGTAAACAAGCGGTTACCGTCATTAAAATATAGCGTGAGTTTACGTTCTTGCCCTACTTTTAATGGCTCTTGTGGATCAAATACCATTAAATGATAGCCACCTGGCTGAAAGCTTACGCTCTCATGGGCTTTAATTGTCACCGATTCAACCTGTTGCATTTTCATCATGCCATTAACATGTGAATGTTCGTGTATTTCTACTCGCCCTAAACCATCAAGTGTTGCCTTGGTTAATGTTGCCGGCGTTCCACTATGATTAATTATTGTTAAGTAACCAACGCTTGAGCTGCTTGCTGGCAAAAACTCTCTGACCTGTACGTTAGTGACTTCAAGTTCGGCCACATCAGCGTCATGTTCATGCCCTGCGTGCGCCGCCAATGATGACGAAAAAAAACTAAATACTAATGCAGAAGCCATCGAAAAACACAGTTTCATCATCATTCTAATCCTTGTGAAAACATTAAATTACACGCTAAATTTAACATAGTTAACTTGTAATAGTCAGTTAAATTAAGGATTAAGAAGCCACTTTTTTGTTATCAGCAACAAGCCAACACAGCACGGCAACAAATAATAACGGCCATGCAATCATTAATGATCCAAATAAAAGTGCTAAAACGGTTCCTACTAATGCCACTATCCCCGCACCCACTAAGCCCATTGTTACTAAGGCAACCACAGCTACAACAGCAACTATTACAGCTAAAGCGCCCACTAACTCAAGCCCAGCCCAGCTAATGTCGGCAATCCATAACGGCAATTGCCAAGAATCAACATGTATAAACGCTATAAGATCGGTAAACAATAATAAATAGATAAGTACACATACTGCCAAAGCTTTCATGGTCTTACCCCTTAATATGCTTTATCTTCAAGGCAACAATGCGCAATAAAGTAACCCAGCGCGACAGCAAACGGAAAGCTCAAAAATAATAAAATAGTAACTAAACGAGTTGTCCATACCGGAAAATCCAACCTATGCGCTAAGCCGCTACACACACCAGATATTTTTTTGTTTAACGTATCTTTATACCAACCACGTTGGCGATTAAAACTATTCATTATATTCCCCTTAAGCCGTGTGTTTTAAATCAGTTTTTAAGCTAGCTTTAAGCTGAGCTAGTTCAGCGTCAATTTTTTCGTTTTTAACAAGTGCTTCTATTTGCGTGGCTGTTGTATTTGCAGTATCGGTTAACTCATATGCTTCAACTTGTGCTTCAATGCTTTCTACTCGTTGCTCTACTTGCTCAAACCTAGAGAGTGCGTTTGCTACTTTTTCGCTTTGCAAAGTAATGCTTATTTTTTCTCTAGCAATGGCAACATCGTGGCGCTTAATTAATTGCGCTTGCTTAATGTTAGCTTGCGCCATTTTTTGTTGAAGTCGTTCGCAATCAGCTGTAATTTTTATAATCGACTCTTTTAACGTTTCAAGCCCAGCTTGCTTACTAGCAATAACATCTATTACACGCTGTTTTTCGGTGAGAGCCGACTTTGCAAGATCGTCACGGCCCTTCTCAATAGCCAACTCTGCTTTAGTTTGCCAATTGTTAAGCTCTGTATTTTTATTTTCGATTTGACGTTTAAGTATTTTTTCCTCACAAAGTAAAGAAGCTGCTGTGCTTCGGCACTCATTGAGCGCATCTTGCATCTCTGTAAGCATTAGGTTTAAGAGCTTTTCTGGGTCTTGTGCTTTATCAAGCATGACAACAATATTTGATTGAATTACATCATTTACGCGGTTAAATATGCTCATTGTATTCTCCTGTTGATTTTTAATTAATTACAGCAAAAGGATTCCAATAGTTGTGCCAACTTCACCAAACTTCATATAAACCATTAAATTTCAATTGGTTAAATATTAAAGTTTAAATTATTTAGTGACTTCAAGCTGAACAACTTAAAGTGTAATTAGCCAATAAATTAGTGTTTTGACTAATATTTAGGATCAAAAAAGCCACTCGAAAGTGGCTTAATAAGTAAGGTATGGCTTAGGTTTATTCTGGCACAAAACTCAGCGCTTTATCCATTACCGATAAGTCAGCTTGTTTGCCATGACCATTCTCTGAAAGGTGACGTCTAAAACCTCGCGCGCCTGGTTGCCCCTGAAAAATCCCCAACATATGGCGTGCAACATGCCAAAAGTTAGCACCTTCAGACATTTCCCTTTCAATGTAGTCATACATAGAGCGAACTACATCATGACGTGATTGCGTATTAGCAACCTCGCCATAAATTTTTTCATCGACTTCATTTAGCATAAATGGATTGCTATACGCTTCGCGACCAATCATTACGCCATCTATATGCTGTAAATGCTCAAGGCTTTGCTCAATTGTTTTCACACCGCCATTAATGCTTAAATCAAGCTGTGGATAGTCTTTTTTCAATTGATAAACACGCGGGTAATCAAGAGGTGGAACTTCACGGTTTTCTTTAGGGCTTAGACCATTGAGCCATGCTTTACGAGCATGAATAATGAAATCATCACAACCTACTTTATGAGATGCTTCAATTAACGCACATAAAAACTCATACGAGTCTTGCTCATCAATACCAATACGCGTTTTTACAGTTACAGGAATATTTACTTCGCTTTTCATAGCAGCAACACACTGTGCAACAAGTTCAGGCTCTGCCATTAAACATGCACCAAACCGACCGTTTTGTACTCTGTCTGATGGGCAACCTACATTTAAGTTTATTTCATCGTAACCACGCTCACCGGCAAGTTTTGCACATTGTGCAAGCGCCTTAGGATCAGAACCTCCTAGCTGCAGTGCAACAGGGCCTTCGTGCTTATTAAAATGTAGGTAATCACCACGGCCAAACAAAATAGCCCCTGTGGTAATCATTTCTGTATATAAAACCGTATGCTTAGTCATTTTACGATGAAAAGTACGACAGTGGCGATCAGTCCAATCAAGCATGGGGGCTACAGAAAAGCGTCTGTTCAAAGTTCGTTTATCCAAAGTACATTCATCCAAAGTAAAAGCCTAACGGGCGTAAAAAGCGAGGTTTAGTAAAGGCGCAGCATTCTACACAAAAGCCTAATAAGCATCAATGCTAAGAAAATACCTGCAAGCCAAAGTAATGCGCTATACCATTTAAAATATTAGTTACGGCAACAGAGCTTAAAATAAGCCCCATTATTCTACTTATAATACTTGCGCCACTATCGCCTATTAATTTATGCACTTGCGTTGCAAGTAAAAGTAACACAAGTACCACGGCTAATACTGCAATCATCATTGATGACGTCATAAGCTGCTCAACCCACGTATATTCTTCGTTTCGGGTCATCAAAACAGCGCCTAACATCGCTCCAGGGCTTGCTATAGAGGGGATCGCAAGCGGAAATATGGCTGTTTCCATACTATCGCGCACGCTTTTTATTTCGGTTTCAGGCTTACTTTCGCCAAATATCATCGACAGGGCAAAAATAAGTAATACAATACCCCCTGCTATTTGAAAAGCAGAAAGCGGAATTTCAATTGCATTTAACAGTTGCTCTCCAGCCAATACAAAAAACATTAATACGACTGCCGATACACCTACTGCTTTAAATATTACTTTTCGCTTAAACTTGTCATCTTCCCCGCGCGTAACTGCAATGAATACAGGTACAGTGCCTATAGGGTCGATTACTGCGAAAAAGAAAATAAATATCGCTAATAATTCATGCATTACTGGGTTTCCTAGATAAAAAGCGTTTAATAAAAACACTGCAAGTACAACACAGTATGTTAGTATATCACGGTAGCGTAAGGATAAGAGTAATGATGAATATAGAATCACTTGTAAGTAAAGCAAAACAAGTTTGTGATAACCGTGGTGCGCGTTTTACGCCAATCCGCGAAAAAGTATTTCGCCTGTTAGCCAGCGCTCAAGGCGGCGTAGGTGCTTACGATTTACTAGAGCAATTAAAAGTAACAGAAACAGGCGCTAAGCCTGCGACGATTTACCGTGCTCTAGACTTTTTAGCTGAGCTTGGCTTTATTCATAAAATTGAAAGCACAAATGCATTTATGCTGTGTCATCATTTTGATCATATTCACCCTGTGCAGTTATTAATTTGCGATACTTGCGGCTTTGTTAAAGAGCTGCACTCTAGCATTATTTCGCATGAGCTAAACAACTTAGCTGCCGAAAGCGGCTTTGTTGTATCAGGCCAAACTATAGAAGCACATGGTAAATGTGAGTCTTGCAGAGCATCGTAATCCCCAAAGTTATCCTTAGTGGCTATACTCATACTATATAGCCACTTCAAAGCACCAATTTAAGAGTAACCACTATGAATGTAGAGTTCATCAATCCCTTTTTATCTTCTTTGATCAATGTGTTAAGCACAATGGCGCAAACTCAATTAAAACCTGGTAAACCTCGTATTAAGACCGATGAGATAGCGTGTGGCGACGTATCAGGCCTCATAGGCATGGTTGGTCCACAAACTCGTGGATCATTTTCAATTACGTTCGATGAAGAGTTAGCATTAACGATCATGGAACGCATGCTAGGTGAGCGTCCAGATACTATAGACGAAGAAGTTACCGATATGGTGGGTGAAATAACCAATATGGTAACCGGTGGCGCTAAAAACTTATTAGGCGAAAAAGGCTTCGACTTTGATATGGCAACCCCTATTGTTGTATCTGGTAAAGGTCATACTATTACTCATAAAAGCCAAGGCAAAAAAATTATTATGCCATTTAGCAGTGATGCTGGTAACGCCAATATTGAAGTTAGCTTCGACAAACTATGAGTTGGCAGCAAAAGCAAATCACATTAAAACCTCGCTCTAGAGGTTTTCATTTAATTGACGATGAAATACTCGCCCAATTAAATGAGCTTGCTAATTATAAAGTAGGTTTGCTGCATTTATTTATTCAGCATACCTCAGCTAGCCTTACCATAAACGAAAACGCCGACCCTACTGTACGTATGGATATGGAAAGTCACTTCAATAAGTTTGTACCTGAGCGTCAACCATACTACCGCCACGATTACGAAGGCGACGACGATATGCCTGCCCATATAAAAGCCAGCACACTCGGCTGTGAGTTAAGTATTCCTATTTCCAATGGATACTTAGCATTAGGCACTTGGCAGGGTATTTATTTAGGCGAGCACCGCGATGCTGGCGGCGCAAGGCGTATTATAGCAACCATTCAGGGGGAGATGTTTTAGCAAACATTTTTAATGTTTAAAACGCCCCCCTACTTCACTCCACCTATACAACCTCAAAGTTAATCCCTTTTTTTGTAGGCGCAGAGCTTGCTCGCGCGAGAAGCGGTAGCTTCTAACAACCAAAACTTCAATACCGAATTACATTTAGAATGAGTTGATAAGAGAGATTTTAAATTATTTTTTATTTATGATTTTTAATATAGAAAAACTTTGAAGGGATATAAAAATATTGGAGCGGTACACGAGGCTCGAACTCGTGACCTCGACCTTGGCAAGGTCGCGCTCTACCAACTGAGCTAGTACCGCATTTTGACTTCTTTAGTTATTTTACGTTGGTGCGCGACGGGTCGCGTTCAACATTCTAGCAACTGAGCTAGTACCGCATTACACTTTTATTCAACACTGCAATTTCTTTTGGTTAGAAATTGGAGCGGTACACGAGGCTCGAACTCGTGACCTCGACCTTGGCAAGGTCGCGCTCTACCAACTGAGCTAGTACCGCATTACATTTTTATTCAACACTGCAATTTCTTTTGGTTAGAAATTGGAGCGGTACACGAGGCTCGAACTCGTGACCTCGACCTTGGCAAGGTCGCGCTCTACCAACTGAGCTAGTACCGCATTATCACTTCTTTAGTTATTTTACGTTGGTGCGCGACAGGTCGCGTTCAACATTCTAGCAACTGAGCTAGTACCGCACTTTTTGATGGTAATTTAACCACTTAAACACACCAACCCCGCGTGGGTTATCGTCTTAAGCGGGGCAGGATTCTACAATAATACGGGGTGTTTGCAAGTGTTTTTTACAAATTAAAGAATTTTTCTCTATAGACCTTTAATTCCATAATAGAATCTTTAATGTCGTCAAGTGCGAGGTGTGAGCCTTTTTTATTCACTTGTGCTAAAACTTCAGGCTTCCAACGACGGGCTAATTCTTTAATAGTACTTACATCTAAGTTACGGTAATGAAAAAAGTCCTCAAGCTCACGCATATACTTATTCATAAAGCGTCTGTCTTGGCCTATCGAGTTACCGCACATTGGCGATGCCCCCGCTGGCACCCACTGCTTTAAAAAGTCTAGTGTTTGCTCTACAGCATATGCTTCATCAAAAGTACTCGCCTTACAGCGCGCTGTTAATCCTGATTTACCATGTTGTGTAGTACACCACTCATCCATACCATTAAGTAATTCATCGCTTTGATGAATAGCAATAGTTGGCCCTTCGGCTAATATATTCAAATCGGCGTCAGTGACAACAGTCGCAATTTCAAGTATTTTGTCGGTCGCAGGTTCAAGTCCGGTCATTTCCAGATCGAGCCAAATTAAATTTGATTTATTAATAGTCATAATTACCTTAAACGGTGCTTTTCTTTAGATCCAACGCATTTCGATATATCATATTAGCATCAACCGTCGAGCTAAAGCTTTTTTATGCTCAAAGCCGACATTTAAACAAGGTTATAGGCCAAAAGTGGCAAAACAGAAAAAATTAAGTAAAGGCCAATCGCGTCAGATCAAGGCCAATCATCAAAAGCGCATTAACAGCGCAGGCTCAAAACAGGCTAAAAAAGGTGCCCAAGAATGGCAAACCGATAATTTAGGCCAAGTAGAGAGCGCAATTGTGATCAGTCGCTTTGGTCAACACGCCGATGTAGAAACACAAAATGGTGACGTATTGCGCTGTAATATTCGTCGTACTGTTTCTAATTTAGTGTGTGGCGATGAAGTTTTATTTCGCCGAGCTAAAGTAAGCGAAGGCGATTTAGCGGGCGTTATTGAAGCAACGCAAGAGCGTCGCTCGCAGCTTACTCGCCCCGATTTTTACGATGGCGTAAAAGTAATTGCAGCAAATATAGATCAAATATTAATGGTGTCGGCAGTATTGCCTGAGTTTACACCAAGTATTATTGACCGTTATTTAATAGCCTGTGAAGACATGGGCATTGAACCCATTTTAGTGCTGAATAAAATCGATTTAATAGACGAAGCAGGTCTAAGCGAAATACAAAAGATACTCGATATTTATCGTAGCCTTGGCTATCAAGTTTTACTTGTAAGTAATATTACCGGCGAAGGTATTGAGCAATTAAAAGACGTACTAGTTGGTAAAAATAATATTTTTGTCGGCCAAAGTGGTGTTGGTAAATCAACCCTCGTTAATACCGTATTGCCCAATGCTGAAATATTAACTAAAGAAGTATCTGAAAACAGTGGCCTTGGCCAGCATACAACGACAGTTTCGCGCTTACATCACTTACCTAGCGGCGGTAATTTGATTGACTCACCGGGTATTCGTGAATTTGGCCTATGGCACTTAGATGTTGAACGTGTAACCTGGTGCTTTAAAGAATTTAGAGAGTTTATAGGCGGGTGTCGTTTTAGAGATTGTAAACACTTAAACGATCCGGGCTGTATTATTCAACAAGCGGTAGCCGATGGCGATATTTCGCAATTACGCTTTGATAGTTACCACAGAATTTTAGAAACTATGGCCGATGGCCGTGCTGGGGCTCGTGCGCCTCGCGTATAAATTAGGGAACAACCTGTGAATTTAGATAAATTTAAAATCGCAATGCAATACGCAATGCCAAAACATTTTATTTCACGCGTAGTAGGTAAATTAGCAGCAGCTAAAGCTGGCGCTCTCACTACAACATTAATAAAGCTTTTTATTAAGCAATATAAAATTGATATGAGCGAGGCTGAGTATTCAGATCCTGCGCATTACAAAACGTTTAATGAGTTTTTTACTCGCCCATTAAAAGATGGCGTACGCCCAATGGCACAGGGCGACAATATTATTACTCACCCTGTAGATGGCGCAATTAGCCAGCTAGGCGATATTGTTGACGGACAGCTAATACAAGCAAAAGGCCACGACTATAGCTTACAAGCGCTATTAGGTGGCTCTGAGGACGATACCACACCATTTTTAGGCGGTAAGTTTGCAACTATTTATTTAGCGCCAAAAGACTACCACCGCATTCATATGCCTATTGATGGCACATTGAGCAAAATGATTTACGTACCTGGCGATTTATTTTCGGTAAATCCGCTTACTGCGCAAAACGTGCCTAATTTATTTGCGCGTAACGAACGGGTTGTTGCTATTTTTGAAACCGAAATTGGCCCATTAGCTATGGTACTTGTAGGCGCAACGATTGTAGCAAGCATTGAAACTATTTGGGCTGGTACGGTCACACCACCAGCAGGAAGTGATGTATTTAGCTGGAACTACCCTACTAAAGGCGAAAACGCGATTACCCTTAAAAAAGGTGAAGAAATGGGCCGCTTTAAATTAGGCTCTACCGTAGTACTCGCTTGGGGCGCCGATAAAGCAGATATTTTAGACGATCAACTACCAGAGACAGTAACTCGCTTAAATACAGCATTTGCAACAATTAAAGGAAGTGAAGAGTTGTAAGTTGTCAGTTGTCAGTTGTC
>NZ_PNCW01000180.1:0-300 GCF_005886985.1 Pseudoalteromonas sp. S3178
TAAAAACTTCATTCTATTTTATTATACAAGAATAAAAATTAATTGGTTAACTTACGTAGGAATATTATTGTGATTGGCACAAGATAGAGAAAGTTTTGAAATAAAAATTAGAAGGTTAACAATATGTACTCAAAAGGGCGATTAAGAATTAAAGGTTTCTTAAACGCCCTTAGCCAAACATTAATTACGCAGGTTCATAACCTAAATTAGGAGATAACCAGCGTTCCGCTTCTTCAAGTGTCATGTTGGTACGTTTTGCATAATCTTCAACTTGGTCTTTTTGAATACTCGCAACAGCAT
>NZ_PNCW01000181.1:0-242 GCF_005886985.1 Pseudoalteromonas sp. S3178
ATCTAGATAAGATCCATCGTGTCATTACATGGGCGGCAGAAGGCCTAGATAACGTCTCAGTTTCTCAGGTTGAATTAAAGTCACACATCCAGTTTTATGACGGTATTCGTACTGGTGATATCCACGAAACGATTATTAAAGCTGCTGCGGATCAGATTTCTAAAGAATCGCCTGATTATCAGTACCTTGCTGCTCGTTTAGCTGTATTCCATTTACGTAAAAAAGCCTATGGCCAGTTTGAG
>NZ_PNCW01000182.1:0-292 GCF_005886985.1 Pseudoalteromonas sp. S3178
GAGACTTTTAGCAGTCGTGCCCGAAGCATTAAATCCTGGCTCAGGTCAAAAGCACTGACCGCCTCTTTAGCGATCACTTCAGCAATTTCAGCCTCGCGGATCCCTATCGTAAGTGTCGATAAGTCCGTAAACGGGATATCAAAAGTGTCCGCTTCTTGGAGCACCTGGATCGGCTCGCCGTCATCACCGCCGATAAAACACGTACGCAGGCTTTCATGACGCGCCACGATAGCGCTAAAGGCCTGCTTCAAGGCGTCCTGGTTGAGAGTGACAGTCAGTTTTAACGCCGCCG
>NZ_PNCW01000183.1:0-372 GCF_005886985.1 Pseudoalteromonas sp. S3178
AAGTTCTGCTTAATTTCGTGATAATCATGAAGGTTCAACATCCCTTGGATCCGACTGCCATTTTGTGAAGTGAATACTTGTATAAACCGCTCCCCGCCTTCAAACGGCATGGGTTTAAATAGCATGACATTCATGAAAGAAAATAAATAAACACTGAGACCAATGCCACTTGCCATCACGAGTATGGCCAGTGCACTAAAACCGGGCTTTTTAGCCAAACCCCGTAGCGTGTATTTTATATCACTGTAAATATGCATGTTATATCCCTCAGGCGTTGACTGCTTCATTATTTAGCGTTGTTGGCTGATCTAGTACGATGCGCCCATCAAGTACTTTAATGTTACGCTGAGCACGTTGGGCTGAACGAGGGTC
>NZ_PNCW01000184.1:0-261 GCF_005886985.1 Pseudoalteromonas sp. S3178
TGTTATCGATATGCCAATGCGCTCGTGTGGCCTCCGCTAGTCTTTGCGCACTCAAGTTTGCTGAGCTTATGTAATATCGATATGTTAATTCTCCTTGCTTTTGATTATCCAGTTTACGATAAGACACTATCACGCCTGCACTTTGTAAATTGGGCCAGCTCGCACTTGCTGGAATGTGGGTCATATCATGGCAGACAACCGCCGCCCTGAACTCTTCTCGACCTCGTTGATAATCTACTTCACTTAGTAGGCTATCATTCG
>NZ_PNCW01000185.1:0-332 GCF_005886985.1 Pseudoalteromonas sp. S3178
GACAGCTAGCAGCTACGATTGCCGCCCTTACAAATCCGGTAATAACGAAACCTGTGATATTAGCCCAATTCAAACGGGTAAATATTACGTCATGTTATCTGGTTATGCAGCATACAGTGGCGTTAGCTTAGTCGCGAGTTTTGACTCAACAACTCCCCCAGATAATGGAGGTTCTGAGCAATGGCCAAACCTTAGTGCGAATAAAGATCAATGGGTATACAAAACACTCACGCTACCAAGTGGCGTAAATACCTTAACGGTTAATTCAGCATCTGGGACAGGTGATGCTGACCTTTACGTTCGCTTTGGCAGCCAGCCAACGTCATCAAGCT
>NZ_PNCW01000186.1:0-212 GCF_005886985.1 Pseudoalteromonas sp. S3178
CGACGCTTGCCAACAACGAATTGAGTGTGTCTATCTATAACTTTGGCTCAACGTCTAACACAGCAAACGACAGCATAGCCTACAGCGGCGCACAACAGGGGTTAGTGACGGGCAATGGTGCAGATAAAATAGGCATGACTGTTTATGTGTTTGATAACGACCTCGAGCAAACTGGTAGTACCTGTAACGATGCATGCAAAGACATCTGGCCA
>NZ_PNCW01000187.1:0-463 GCF_005886985.1 Pseudoalteromonas sp. S3178
CCCGCTTTTATTAGCGCCAACGCAGCTCGCTGCGCATGTTGGACCGTGTCATAAATGGATTGTTGTTGCTTCGTCGGCTCCCCTAACACGTAACTTCGCGTCATATCAGAGCGGTAGCCGCTTATCACCGCACCAAAGTCGATAAGTACTAAATCGCCTAGGTTAAGTTTTGTCTGTCCTGGGTTTCCGTGCGGTAAGGAAGAACGCGCACCAAATAATAGGATTGTGTCAAAAGAGAGACCTTCGGAGCCTAGCTTTTGCATCTGATACTCAAGCTCAATTGCCGCTTCTCGCTCAGTGATCCCTACTTTTAACAAAGGCAGTGTATGGGCAAGCGCCGAGTCAGCTATCTCGGCGGCACGTTTAATACAGTTAATTTCATCACTATCTTTAACTTGTCTTAGTGATTCCACCCAAAGCGGCGCGGCGATAAGCGTGGTATTTTTTGCGCTGATGTTTAATG
>NZ_PNCW01000188.1:0-222 GCF_005886985.1 Pseudoalteromonas sp. S3178
TGCTCAAAGCGTTTCATGGCCGCTTCCGTTGCCATTAGTTCATCATAAAGCGCATCACGCTCTTTTTGCTTTTCAGCGACGTTAGCTGCTACTTCACGCTGCTGCTTTAAGTCGCTAAGTGATTGTTGTAGTGACTCCAGCTGTGCTTGCAGTTGGGCTTTGTTCTCACCGCTTTGCATTTGCACGGGACTTAGTTTTTTCAACTTAACGGTAGCGCCTGGT
>NZ_PNCW01000189.1:0-372 GCF_005886985.1 Pseudoalteromonas sp. S3178
CTTGGGCTAAATGGTCACGTCCTTGGACAATGGCCGCATGGGGCTTTCTTACTCTAGGCATTACTATTGGTAGTTGGTGGGCGTACTCAGAACTAGGCTGGGGCGGTTGGTGGTTCTGGGATCCGGTTGAGAACGCTTCACTGATGCCTTGGCTTGTTGCAACCGCTTTATTGCATTCACTCGCAGTAACAGAAAAGCGTGGTGTGTTTAAGTCTTGGACAGTACTACTTGCTATCACCGCGTTTAGTTTATGTTTACTTGGTACCTTTATCGTTCGTTCTGGGATCATCGTTTCGGTGCATGCGTTTGCAACCGATCCAGACCGTGGTTTATATATCCTGTCATTCTTGGCTGTGGTTGTGGGTGGTAGCT